>NZ_JBBEFX010000005.1:0-229487 GCF_048058635.1 Sphingomonas sp. MJ1 (PH-R8) | reverse complement strand
CCCCCCCCCCCCCCCCCCCCCCCCCCCCCCCCCCCCCCCCCCCCCCCCCCCCCCCCCCCCCCCCCCCCCCCCCCCCCCCCCCCCCCCCCCCCCCCCCTATTAGATGTGTATAAGAGACAGGGAACGGGCGGGGTGTGGCTCATGGGCGATCTTCCGGTCTGCTGGGGATGGGCGCGGGCGGCTTATTGATAGCCGCCTTCTTCCTCACGCTCCTCAGCGGCCTCGGCCTGCGCTTCTTCCAGTTCGTCTTCGTTCTGGTTCTCGGTGGACTGGTCGTTGGGGTTCGGATCCTGGATCATCGGACGGTCCTTTCTGGCTGGGTCTCCCCTTCAACCGTCCAGCCCACCCCGGCGTTCCCCCTACCAGCGGTAGTTGAAGCTCACGCTGATCCGCTCGCCCTTGCCCGCGTGCGGCATGACCTCGTGCCGCAGCCAGCTTTCCCACAAGAGGATGGTGCCGGGCTCCGGGTTCACTTCCACGAAGGTGGCGAGGCTTTCGGGCGCGTCCGGCCGGCGTGGCGGGGCCGCCATGAACCGTGCGAGGCGCGGGTCCTCCAGCTTCAGACCGCCGGCACCCTCGGGCACGGCGACATAGACGGTGCCGGAGACGACGCTGTGCGGATGGATGTGGCCGGAATGGCCGCCGCCGGGCTTCAGCAGGTTGACCCACAGGCTGTCGAGCTTCAGCCGGCGCCCGCCCAGGTCCATCGCGCAGGCTTCCGCAAAGCGGGCGACGTGCCGGTCGAGCAGGCGCTTCAGGTCGGCAAACGCGGGATCGCGGATCGGCAGGTCGTCGAGCGAGGCATAGCTGGTGTAGCCGCGGTAGCGGTGCTCGCGCGACCAGCGCTTGCCGGCGATATCGTCCTCGGCCAGCGCGCGGACGCTTTCCTCCAGCTCGGCGACCAGCTCGGGCTGGCCGATCTGCTCCTGATAGAGCGGCGTGGTGAAGAGGTGGCGGACGGGCATGGGGGCTCCTTAGTCCCGCTGCAGCCGCAGCGCGACCTCGTTCATGAAGCGGACGTCGTCGCCGCGCGCCAGCCATTCGGCTTCCGCCGCGACCGCACCCAGCATGTCGGACAGGTCGTCGATCTCGGCCTTGGCATAGTTGCCGAGCACATAGCCGGTCACCCGGTCCTTGTGCCCCGGATGACCGATGCCGAGGCGGACGCGGCGATAGTCGTTGCCGATGTGCTGGTCGGTGGAGCGCAGCCCGTTGTGGCCGGCAGCGCCGCCGCCGGTCTTCACCTTCACCTTGAAGGGGACCAGGTCGAGCTCGTCGTGGAACAGCGTCACGTCGGCCGGCGTCAGCTTGTAGAAGCGCATCGCCTCGCCGACCGAACGGCCGCTCTCGTTCATGTAGGTGCCGGGCTTCAGGAGCAGCAGCTTCTCGCTGCCGATGCGCCCTTCTTGCACCCAGCCCTGGAACGCCTTTTTCGGCGGGGAGAAACCGTGCACCTCGCCGATCGCATCGACGGCCATGAAGCCGACGTTGTGGCGCTGCATCGCATGTTGCGGGCCCGGATTGCCCAGGCCGACCCAGAGCTGCATGGCTGTCCCCGTGCTTGGGTGTTCCAAAAGAACATCGCCCCCGCAACAGGTTGCGGAGGCGATGCTGTCTTTACCGATGTCGGAAAAGGGAAGGGCTCAGGCGCCCGCACCCTCGACTTCGGTCTGGGTGTCGCCTTCGCTCGACTTGAGCGCGGACGGCGCCACGATCGTCGCGATGGTGAAGTCGCGGTCTTCGATCGCCGGCTGCGCGCCCTGGGGCAGCGTCACCGCGGAGATGTGGATCGAGTCGCCGACTTCGGCGCCCTTGAGCGAAACCTCGACCTGGTCGGGGATGTTCGCTGCGTCGACCACCAGCTCCAGCTCGTGACGGACGACGTTCAGAACGCCGCCGCGCTTGATGCCGGGAGCCTCTTCCTCGTCGGTGAACACGACGGGCACCTGGACGGTGACGGTCGAGTGCTCGCCGATGCGCAGGAAGTCCACGTGCACCGGCAGGTCGGTGACGGGATCGAAGGCCACGTCCTTGGGCAGCGTGCGGATCGAGGAACCGCCGGCGTCGATCATCACGACCGAGTTCATGAAGTGGCCGGTCATCAGCAGGCGCATCAGTTCGCGACCGTTGACGTGGATCGGGGTCGGTTCTTCGTTGTTGCCGTAGATCACGGCGGGCACGCGGCCTTCACGACGAAGCGAACGGGAGGCTCCCTTGCCAACCCGATCGCGCGTCTCGGCCGACAGCGTAAGCTGGTCGCTCATCACAGTCTCCGTATTGCGCTTGGTTCCATGTTTCGCCGACCGGGCCTCCAGGGATGACCCCGGCACGACAAGGGCGCGCGCTTACGCGAACGCGCGCCGGAACGCAAGCGAACCGCCGCCCAGAGTGGCCGCCGCTACTTCTTGAGCACGTCGAGCGCCGCTGCCGTCAGCGCCTCCGTCGCGGTGCCGATCACGGCCTCCGCATCCGGTGCCCAGCCGGCGCTGTGGAGCGAGGGCAGCTCGGCCACCCCGTCCTGCGCCTTCGCCCACTTGTCGGCGGGCACCCCGCCGACCCAGAAGATCATGCTCTGGATCGACTTGTCCGCCAGATAATAGCGGCTGAAGTCCTCCCCGCCCATCGTCGCTGGTACCTCCTTGACCCGCGCTTCGCCGAAGCGCCCGGTGAACAGCGTGCGCAGCTCGCCCGACAAGGGCTCGGTGTTGAAGGTGGCGGGGGTGTAGGTCTGCTCGACCTCGACGGTCGGCATGCGATCGTCGGGGATGCCGGCGGCGATCGCCTCACCGCGCGCGATCCGGGCGATTCCGTCGAGCAGCTGCTTGCGCGACTCGTCGGTGTAGCTGCGCACGGTCAAGAGCAGCTTCGCCTCGTCGGGGATGATGTTGTGCTTGGCGCCGGCATGGAAGCTGCCGACCGTCACCACGCCCGGCGTCTGCGGGTCGAGTTCGCGCGACACCAAGGTCTGGAGCGCGCCCACGATACGGGAGGCAAGCACGATCGGGTCCTTGGTGGTGTTGGGATAGGCGCCATGGCCGCCGACGCCGCGCACCACCATGTCCACCGAATCGACGTTGGCAAAGGTGTAGCCGGAATGGACGCCGACGACACCGGCCTGCAGCCCGGCGCTGTCGTGGAAGGCGATCGCATGGGTCGGCTTGGGAAAGCGCGTGTAGAGGCCGTCCGCCAGCATCGCCTGCGCGCCGAGCCCCACTTCCTCCGCGGGCTGCGCGATCATCACCAGCGTGCCGGACCATTGGCCTTTCATCGCCGACAGGTTGCGCAGCGTGCCGACCCAGCTCGCCATGTGCGTGTCGTGGCCGCAGGCGTGCATCACGCCCGTTTCGACGCCATCGGCGGTGGTGGCGCGGACTTTCGAGGCGAAGGGGAGGCCGGTCGCCTCCGTCACTGGCAAGCCGTCCATGTCGGTGCGGATCAGCAGCGTCGGGCCGGGGCCGTTGCGCAGCACCGCGACGACGCCGGTGCCGCCGACCTCCTCGGTCACGGTGAAGCCCGCCTTGCCCGCCTCGGCCGCCATGCGCGCGGCGCTCTTCACCTCCTGACGGCTGAGCTCGGGAGCGGCGTGGAGTTCGCGATAGAGGGCGGTCAGCTGCGGAAGCGCTGCCATGGTCGCGTCGCGGACCGGTTCGGCAGCGGCAGGCGAGGCCGGCACCCCAAGCGTGGTGGCGAGCAGAGCGGTGGCGAGCATTGTACGCATGGCGATTCCCCCTGATGTGGACGCCAGCGTGCGACGACCAGCCGCCGCTTGGCAAGCAGCGCTCAGCCGGCGGGGACCAGCTCGATCACGTCCAGGGTGGATTCGAAGCGCGGATAGGGAAGGGCGATGCGCCAGCGGCCCTCCGCCACGCGCTCGACCCGGCCGGCCATGTCGCGGGTGGTGTCGCGGCCATAGTCCAGGGGGGCGGTCTCGTCGCTGAGCATCAGCGTGCCCAGGAAGATGCCGCGCACCTCGCTGTCCGGCAGGATGAGCCCGACCGGACGCTGTGAGCCGGTGCGCTTGTAGAAGCTCAGCACATCCCCCTCCTGCTCGATGCGGCAGTCGAAGAAGGGATAGGCGACGTAGCCCGGGGTGGCGGCACGACCGGTGCCGAGCTTGAAGACGCGGCAGCGATAGTCGCCGGGTGGTGGCGGCGAGCCGGGCAGCGCCAGGTCGGGATCGAACAACTCGCCCTGCGCCGCGACCTCCTTCGGACTAACCACCCGGGCCGCCGCCAGTGCCGCCATCCAGGCGGTGCGCCAGTTGCGCAGCCGGTCGCGATCGGCGGGGGTCGCCATCGAGCGCCAGTCGGGCGTGGCGCTCGGCGTGGCGGCAACGTCGGAACGCTCGGCTCCGCCATGGGCACAGCCGCTCGCGAGCAGTGCCGCCGCCAACACCGTCCAACACCCGCCAATTCGCATCCGCACCATCCCCCCGATCCGATTTTGTTTTGTCGAACGGCCAAGCTCGCCGCTTCGATCCGCAAGCGCAAGCGCCGTCAGGCGGCGGTCCAGCCGCCGTCCATGGAAAGATTGGCGCCGGTGATCGCCTTCGCCTCTTCGCGGCAGAGGTACAGCGCGAAGGCGGCGACCTGCTCGGAGGTCACGAATTCCTTGGTCGGCTGGGCGGCGAGCAGCACGTCGTTCATCACCTGCTCGCGGGTCATCCCACGCGACTTCATGGTGTCCGGGATCTGCTGCTCCACCAGCGGCGTCCAGACATAGCCGGGCGAGATGCAGTTGACGGTGATTCCGTGGGTCGCGGTTTCCAGCGCGATCGTCTTGGTAAGACCGGCGATGCCGTGCTTGGCCATGACATAGGCCGACTTGTTGGGGCTCGCGACCAGCGAATGGGCCGAGGCGGTGGAGAGGATCCGGCCCCAGCCCCGCCGCTTCATGTGCGGCACCGCGGCGCGCATCATGTGCCACGCCGACGACAGGTTGATGGCGAGGATGGCGTCGAACTTCTCGACCGGGAATTCCTCGATCGGGGCGACGTGCTGGATGCCGGCGTTGTTGACGATGATGTCGACCGAGCCGAATTCCGCCGCGGTGCCATCGACCATCGCCGCGATCTCGTCCGGCTTGGTCATGTCGGCGGCATTGTAGTGCGCCGCACCCCCGCTCAGCGCCGCCAAGCCAGCGCGCTCACGCTCGATCGCTTCCGCATCGCCGAAGCCGTTGATGACCAGCGTCGCGCCCTCGGCAGCCAGCGCCTTGGCGATCGCCAGGCCGATACCGGAGGTGGAGCCGGTGACGATCGCGGTCTTGCCCTTCAGGAACATGGCAGGTCCTTTTGCTGGATCAGCGCGGCGCCGGGGAGAGCGGCGGCGTGCGGGTGAGGTCGTAGGCGGCAGTCTTGCCGTTGAGGAGGTCGGCGGCGACAACCTGTGCGTTCGCCATGGTCTCGGCAACGGCGGCACGGCCGGCGGCCCAATGCTCGTGCATGGTGCGCGCGGAGAATTCGAAGTCACGCGATCCGCCCTCCCAGGCGTTCGCGCGGTAGATCAGCTGGACGAGGCTCACCGGCAGCTCGGCCGCCATCGCCGCGAGCGCCTGCACGTCCGGATCCGCCGACATCTCGTCCGGGAGCTTGGCGAGGACCTTTCGGATCGCCTCGCGCTCCTGGCGCAGCTTCATGCGCTCGTCGCTCACCTGGCGGGTGCGGCTGGAGAAGCGGATCTCCTTTTCGCGCGCCAGCACGTCGGTGAGGGTGCGGGGGCGATCGGCGGCCGCGGCGAAAAGATCGACCTGGAACACCAGCATCGCCGCGTCCTGATGATCGAGCACATGGGTGAGCGGCGTGTTGGAGACGAGGCCGCCGTCCCAATACCATTGCCCGTCGATCTCCACCGGTGGCAGGCCCGGCGGCAGCGCGCCCGACGCCATGATGTGGCGCGCGTCGATGCGGCGCTCACGCGTGTCGAAATAGGCGAAGTTGCCGCTCTCCAGGTTCACGGCACCGACCGAGAGGCGCACCGGTCCGTCGTTGAGCAGGTCCCAGTCGACCAGTGCGTCGAGCGTCTCGCGCAAAGGCTCGGTGTCGTAGAAGCTCAGCGCCTCGCGCGTACCGGGGAGGGCGAGGGCGGGGGGCCAGAGCCGCGGGCGGAAGAAGCCGGGGACGCCCTGGCCGAGCACAAAGGCGGCGGACCATTCGTGCACCGCCTCGCGCACGCGGTCGTCGGGATAGAGCGGGAACCGCGGCAGCGCGCTGCTCGCCTGATCCCAGAAGGCGCGAAGCCGCTCGATCCGGCGCTCGGGCGGATTGCCGGCGATGATGGCGGCGTTGACGGCACCGATGGAGATGCCCGCCACCCAGTCGATCTCGATGCCGGCACCCTCCAGCGCCTCCACCACACCGGCCTGATAGCTGCCGAGCGCGCCGCCGCCCTGCAGCACCAGGGCCACGCAGTCGGGCAGCGGAAGGACGTCGCGGCTGCGGCGCGTGCGGCGCAGGCTGGGATCGGCATCGGCCATCGGGAGCGACCATGGACCGGAAGCGCCGCGGCATCAACGGGATGCGCACATTCGGCGGCGGGGCGTGCAACGTCCCGGCTCGCCGCGCATTTTGGTTGCGGACCTTCAACGAACAGGGATGGCGCGATGCGTCTCGACGATCTCGATCCGACACGGAACGCACGCGACCTGGGAAGCGGCGGCGGCGGGGGCGGCGGCTTCGGCCTGCTCGGCCTGTTGCCGCTGTTGCTCGGCCGCGGGCGAATGGGCTGCGGCAGCTTCGCGATCCTGGCGGTCGTGGTCGTCGGCTATCTGTTGATGAGCGGCGGCGGCGGCATCCTGGGCGGCGGCGGTGGCCAAAGCGTGCAGCAGGGCCGGGTCGCCAGCAGCGGCAACGGCAACGTCGCCTGCGATACCGAGGCGGAGCTGTTCTCGTGCCGGGTGATGACCTCCACCGAGCAGACCTGGGCCCGGATCTTCCAGGAACAGGGCGCCACCTACCGCCCGGCCACGATCAACTTCTACCAGGGTGGCGCGCAGTCTGGCTGTGGCGCGGCCCAATCCGCGATGGGGCCCTTCTACTGCCCGCCGGACCAGGGCGTGTACCTCGACACCAGCTTCTTCCAGGAGCTCAGCCAGCGCTTCGGCGCGGCGGGTGACTTCGCCCAGGCCTATGTGATCGCGCATGAGGTCGGCCATCATATCCAGAACCTGACCGGTACGGCCGAGAAGGTGACGGCGATCCAGCAGCGCTCCAGCCAGGCGGAGGGCAATGCCGCTTCGGTTCGGCTGGAACTGCAGGCAGACTGCTATGCCGGCGTGTGGGCGGCCCGCAACCGCGACCGCATCGAGCCGGGCGACGTCGAGGAGGGCATGCGCGCGGCGCAGGCGATCGGCGACGACACGCTGCAGCAGCAGGCGCAGGGCCGCGTCGTGCCGGAAAGCTTCACCCACGGCACCTCTGCCCAGCGGATGAAGTGGTTGCGCACCGGCCTGGAATCGGGTGATCCGGCCCAATGCGATACTTTTTCCGGAGCGATCTGACCCGATGAGCGTGGCCTTTCGACGTGAGGACGACGACGAGCACAAGGAGCCGAAATTCGAGCTGCCGCTGCCGCCCGGCGAGAACCTGGTGACCCGCCGGGGCCTGGCGAAGATCGAGGCGGAGGTCGCCCGACTCGAGGCGGCGGTCGCCGCGGAGACCGACGACGAGAAGCGTGCCACGCTGAAGCGCGACCTGCGCTACTGGCGCGCGCGCTTTTCCACGGCGACCATCGCGCCGCCCCCACCGGAGGGCGAGGTCGCGTTCGGCTCTTGCGTGACCTTTCGCCTGAACGGCCAGACCCGCACCGTGTCGCTGGTCGGCAGCGACGAGGCGGACCCCGCGGCGGGGCTGATCCCGTTTACCGCGCCGCTTGCGGTGGCGATGACGGGCGCGGAAGTGGGCGACCTGGTCGATTTCGGCGGGCGCCCGGCGGCGATCGAGGTGCTCGATACCCGCCCGATCGCGGAGCCGGCGTCCTGAGTACGTCGCTTCGCGTCCTGGTCGACGCCGATGCCTGCCCGGTCAAGGACGAGGTGTACCGGGTCGCCGAGCGCCACGGCGCGCAGGTGACGATCGTCAGCAACGCCTGGCTGCGGGTGCCGCCGGGCGTCGAGCGGGTGGTGGTCGACAGCGGCTTCGATGCGGCCGACGACTGGATCGCCGAGCATGCCGACGCCCGATCCGTGGTGGTCACCGCCGACATCCTGCTCGCGGACCGGGCCCTGAAGGCGGGGGCGAGCGTGGTCGCACCCAGCGGCAAGCCGTTCACCACCGCCTCGATCGGCAGCGCCATCGCCGTGCGCGCGATCATGGCGGACCTGCGTGCCGGTGGCGAGCAGATCGGCGGACCGGCGCCTTTCTCCAAGGCGGACCGATCGCGCTTCCTGCAGGCGCTCGACACGCTGCTGGTGCGGCTGGCGCGGACGGGGTAGCGCAGGGCTTCCCAAGGAGAACCATCATGGCCGAACGTTTCGAGCGCCATCGCCAGCCCTGGCGCCCCGACGAGATCCAGAAGCTGCACACGCTCGCCAAGAAGGGCATGGCCCTGAAGGCGATCGCCAAGGCGCTCACCCGCAGCGAGGAATCGGTGAAGCAGCGCGCCAAGGAAGACGGGCTGCCGATCGCCAAGCTGCACTGATCGCGCGGGCGGGAGACCCGCGCCGTCGCCTGCGTTGTGCCTGCGTCCCGAACAGGAGATGCAGAAGATGAAGGCGATGACAGTAGCCGCCCCGGGCGGCCTGGACCGGTTGCGGCTGGAGGAGCGGCCGGAGCCGGGCGATCCCGGCCCCGGCGAGATCCGCGTTGCGCTGCACGGAAGCTCGCTCAACTATCACGATTATGGCGTTGTGACCGGCGGCATGCCCACCGACGACGGGCGCGTGCCGATGGCCGACGGCGGCGGCACCGTGGAGGCGGTCGGCGAGGGCGTCCGCGAGTTCGCCGCCGGTGACTCGGTGGTGTCCTGCTTCTTCCCGGATTGGCTCGCCGGACCCGCCAGGATCGGTGACTTCAGCCGGACGCCCGGCGACGGCATCGACGGCTTCGCGCAGGAGCGGGTGGTGTTGCCCGCCACCGCCTTCACCCGCGCGCCCAAGGGCTATGACGCGGTGGAAGCGGCGACGATCACCACGGCCGGCCTCACCGCCTGGCGCGCGCTGGTAGTCGACGGAAACCTCAAGGCCGGCGACACGGTGCTGCTGCTAGGCACCGGCGGCGTCTCGATCTGGGCATTGCAGATCGCCAAGGCGATGGGCGCGCGGGTGGCGATCACCTCTTCGTCCGACGAGAAACTGGAACGTGCCCGCACCCTCGGCGCGGACTTCACGCTCAACTACCGGTCCGAAGCCGAGTGGGGTCGCCGGGTGCGCGACTGGAGCGGGGCGGGGGTCGACCATGTCGTGGAAGTCGGCGGACCGGGTACGCTCGCCCAGTCGATCGAGGCGGTGCGGGTCGGCGGGCACATCTCGCTGATCGGCGTGCTGACCGGACGCGGCGGCGAGGTGCCGACCGCGGCGCTGATGGCCAAGCAGGCACGGCTGCAAGGGCTGATCGTCGGCAGCCGCGCGGACCAGCAGGCGTTCGTCACCGCCCTGGAGGCGACCGGCATCCGCCCGGTCGTGGACCGGCGCTTCGCACTCGAAGACCTTGCCGATGCCTTCCGCTACGAGGAAAGCGGAAGCCACTTCGGCAAGATCGGCGTCGAGTGGTAGGAGGCCCCTGAGCTTCGTCTCCATACAAAAAGGGCCCGGACCGAAGTCCGGGCCCTTGCCGTAGGTGCTGCCAGGCAGGGGGAAGCCTGGCAGCGCTCGGGGGCTCAGCGGAAGGTTGAGCCGCCCTGAGGGGTGGTGCCGCCGGTCGTGCTCGACCCCGCGGCAGTACCCGTTCCCGACGTACCGCCGGTATTGGCGGTGGCGCCCACCGTGCTCAGCGTGCCGGTGGAGTTGGTCGTGCCGGTGGTGGTGCTGGAGCCGGTCGTGCCCGTGCTGCCGACACTACGCCCCGCGGCCGACCCGCCCTGCGCATCGTCGCCGAACATCGCCTGGCTGTGCTCCTCGTCGCGCCAGTGGCGCTTCGCCTCGTCGGCGGTCTTGCGGATCTTCACCTTGTCGTCGACCGTCTCGATCCAGCGCGACGGGATCGAGTGGTGGCGGCCGTGGGCGTCGGCATCATTCTTGGTCAGGAGGATCCGGTCGCCACGCACCTTGTCGACGGTGCCGACGTGCTGACCGTCGGAGCCGACCACTTCCATATGCTCCTGGACGCGGTTCAGCGAGGTGCGCTGGCCCTGCCGCTCGGTGCGCCAGCTGCTGAACTCGTTGTGGAACTTGCTCGCATTCTCCTGGCGATACTCGTCATAGTCGCGATCGAACTCGGCAAGCTGGTTGCTGCGCCAGTTGCTGTAGTGGGGATCGTGGCCATAGCGGTCGTCGCGACGCTCGCGCTGCTCGTCATAGCGCTGGTCCAGCTCGCGGCGGCGTTCCGCCTCTTCGTCGCCGAACCACGAGCGGACCTCGTCGCCGGCGCGTTCCAGGAAGCCGCGCTCGTCATGGTCATAGCCCTGCGGCCGTCCGCCGAAGCGCCGCTCGTCGCGGTCGTCCCGGTCGCGGAAGCGGTTCTGCGCGCCATAGCCGCGATGATGATCGCGTTCGCCATGGCTGCGCTCGCCAAAGCTCCGCTCGCCATATCCGCGTTCGCCGTGGCTGCGATCGACGAAGCCGCGCTCGCCATAGCCGGAGGATGCGCCATAGCCGCGAGGACGCTGGTCGCGGTCGCCCAGGTACCGGCCGCCGGAGTTGCGGTCGCCGCCGTAGCGGTTGTCGCGATCCCAGCTGCTGCCTTCGTCCTGGTTGTCGACGTCGGTGAAGCGGTGGCCGTCGCTCGCATAGCTGCCGCGATAGGGCTGGCTCGACCCGCGGTCGCGATAGCGTCCGCCGCCGTATCCGCCCGAACCTTCGCCGCCATAGTTGCGCGCGCCGTAGTCCCGGTTACCATAATCCCGGTTGCCGTAGTCGCGGCCGCCATAGTCACGCTCGCCATAGCCACGACCCTCGTCGCGCCGATAGCCGCCGCGGCCGCGATCCTCGTCATAGCCGGCCGCCGCATAGTCGCGGGCGCTGGAATAGGTATAGTCGCGGCCCGAGCCGAAATCTTGGCCATAGTCACCCGCGGTACCGCGCCCGCGGGGGTAGCGTTCATACGCCATGGATCGTCTCCTGAAACGTCATCCTGCGGTGCCGCGTCTCGTGGCGCAGCTTCCAGAAATTATAACAGGTTAACGATGAGCCGGTTCCGCGCGCTGGACGCACAGCGGGTGCCGTTCGACGCACGATGCGGGGCGGTTTCGGAAGAAGGCGACGGTTGCATCGCCCGAAAAGCCCGGCTAAGGGAGCGGCCCCGGCTTTGCCGGGGACGGGGCGGGGCTGTAGCTCAGATGGGAGAGCGCTGCAATCGCACTGCAGAGGTCAGGGGTTCGATTCCCCTCAGCTCCACCACCCCGTACTCCAGCATTTTAGCCACTCGCGCCATGCTGGCCTCCTCGACCTTCTGACGACTTGACGCTTTTGGGACCGCACCGGGACCGCAGATGCGTGGTTGTGCGCCTGCCGCGCCAGGCAGCTGACATGTTGCTGCGATCGAGATTGGTTGATCGTAAACCTTTCGATACTCGCTTCGATGTTCGGCGATGCGTTGGTTCGACATTCGTTGGAGCACTCGCTGCGCATCCGGTGGGGAACTCGATACGAGTTTCGATGATTTCGCCTGTTGCGTTTATTGCGAATATCGCATAGCTAGTTCGGCAACGGAGACCCCCATGACAATGCCCGCTTTTGCCGAGGAACTCGGCAGTCGGCTGCCTTCCGCGAACGAGAAGGCGGCTGCTAATCAGTTGCGCCAGATCTTGGCGGCACAGGCCTCGGGTGACGCCACGCTACGCGTTCTTGATGATGAGAAGAAACCCACTGAGGTTACCATAACGCCTGGGTTGTCCAGGCTGCTGATGGAACTGCTGCGCCATGTGGGTCGCGGAGACGCGGTGACGCTGGTTCCGGTGAGCCAGATGCTTACCACGCAACAAGCGGCTGACATCCTAAACGTCTCCAGACCGTTCCTGATCTCGCTTCTCGAGAAGGGCGGGATCAAATTCGACACAGTCGGCCGACATCGTCGGATCAAGGCTGTAGACCTGTTCGAATACAAACGCGCGCGGGACGACAAGCGGGCTAAGGCGCTCTCTTCGCTCGCGGAAATGGACGCGGAGTACCTTTAGGCCTTGTTCGCCAACAGGTATACCGCGTTCATAGACGCTTGTACGCTTGCCAGCACGCTCAAGCGCAACCTCCTGTTGACCCTTGCTGAAGCGGAGTTTTTCCGCGTCCGATGGTCAGAGAAGGTGATGGATGAAACCCAGGTCGCAATCGAAAGGATACTGACGGCAAAGTCTGTGGAGGATGCCGCTGACCGCGCCGCCCGAGCGCGGCAGTGCATGGAGGCAGCGTTCGAAGAAGCGTGCGTGACGGATTACGACGAGTTCATGCCGTCATGCGCAGGCTTCCCGGATCCTAACGATGCCCACGTCATTGCTGCGGCCATGAGGACGCAAGCGGCGACGATCGTGACGGAGAATCTGTCCGACTTCCCTGCAGCCTCCCTAGCTAAGCTCGGCATAGAGGCGCGGTCGGCAGATGCATTCATAGCCGACACGATTGCCCTTGATCCCGGTCGCGCTGTGGCCGCCATTCGGAAGATGCGCGAGCGCTTTAGAAAGCCCGAGAAAACGGCGGAAGCGCTGCTGCTAGACATGGAAGCCGACGGTTTGACAGAAGCAGTCGATATGTTGAGGCCACACGTCCTATCACTCTGAGGGGTCGAACGCGCCTCGGCGTGATGATTGGAGCCGAAGGTGCACGGTCGTGTAGCGCTTCATCTCCGACCAATAGTCCTCGACCGCTTCGATCAGCTCCGCAAGGTAGTCGGGACGCAGGTGCCGGTAGTTGCGCTTGTTCGTGCCCTCGCCGATGTGCCCGGCCGCCGCCTCAATCTGCGCCTCGGGAACGCCGCGCGCGTGCATCTCGGTGATGATGGTGTGACGTAGGGTGTTCGGTGTTCCGCGACCGCGAAGCTTCGGCCGCGGCTCTGTCTCGCCCAGCTTCCGGCGCGGCGGAAGCATGGCGGGCTTGCCGCGCGCGTCCAGCACCGGTCGGCTGATCCCCGCTTCCACCAGGCAGGCATCGAAAGCATTGCCCAGGTCGTAGCAGTCGCGCTCGAAGAACTCGGGCACGTCCGGGTCTGCCCACTTCGCCGGCGCCAGCCCCGCGCGGTACATGATGACCTTGCCGATGATCCCCTCGAGCCACGGCGCCAGCGTCGGCGCGATCGGCACGATCGAGCGACGCTTGGACGTCTGGTCGCGATCCGGATCCAGGAAGAAGATCAGCCCGCGGTCGATCTGGTGATCGTGAAGGTCCAGGATCGCTTCGCTGCGGCCGCAGGTGCTGAGCGCGATCAGCGAGTAGAGGAACACGTGATGCCGCTCCGGGCGGCTCCAAGCCGCCTCCAGCAGGGCTGCAACCTGCTCCATCGAATAGGTCAGGTCGCGCGGCTTCGCCTTCTCCTTCGCTTCGACGTCCTTCACGAATGGAGCGGCTTCGATCAACTCCTCGCGCCACGCCCAGTTCAGCGCCCCGCGCAGCGCTGCCAGGTCGCGGCTGATCGTGTGGCCGCCGACGTCCTCGCCCTTGCGGAAGCCGATGAAGCGATCGACGAAGGTCTTGTTCACGTCCGCGACCGTCACGCCGCCCGCGATGCGGCCGAGGCGCTGCTCACGATCAAAGAAGCGCAACAGGTGCTGCACGGAGATGGCGTAGCGCGCGCTGTCCGCCTTCGTCGCGACGTGGTCCCGCATCCAGCCGGTCAGCAGCTCGGGTACCATCGCCTGCGCCTTCGGTTGGGGCTCGGCCGGCTTACTCGCCTCGAGGTAGTGGCGCGCTAGCGCTTCCCGCGCTGCCTCGGGCGGCTCAGCGCTGCCGCCTCCTCCAACGCCTGTCTTGCGGCGGCGCCGTGTACGAGCTGCGGGATCGTACCAGCAGATACTCCAGTCGTCTCGCTCGGCTCGGTATTCGAGCCAGTAGGATCCGAGTTGGACACGCTCAGCGCTTTGGGCATTCTGTCGCGCCATATGGAGACGAGCTCCTTCCTGCGTTCGTTGGTGAGAATGGAATAGGCGGGGGACTCGACCAGAGCTCGCACGACGTCCGGTGCTAGGTGCGCCTTGGTCCCGTTCCGCGCCGCGCGCTCCAGTTGGTCGGTGAGTTCGTGGAAGGGCAGGGTCACTGGCCCCTCCCGTGCGGATCCCGGATGGAGACGACCTTACCGACGCAGCGCCGTTCTGCTTCTGCCAAGCGATCAGCCTCGTAGGCCGCGTGACGCGCCTTGTTGGCTGCGACTTCCCCAGCTGAAATCTTGCGCGGCGTGCGACCGACCTGAAGCGCCAAGCTGATGCCCAGCCATTGCAGCTCGAAGAACTTGGCTGGGCCTTCGCTCTCGTCCGAGAAATCCATCTCCCGTGTGTCGAGACGGAAGACGTTGCTGGTGCCCCAATCATACCACGGCTCTAGCCAGGGCACGTGACGGCGGACGGTGCGGAGCAGCTTGTCCATTCCGATCTGCACGCCAGTTTGATTGCGCTTGCTGTCCATCACGCCGCCCCTCCCGAGGTGTCGACTGCAAGGAACAGGGCGCGCCACTCGTCCCAAAGCCGCGCAACTTCCTCAGCGGCCCTCATGCGCGCCGTGCGCTCCGGTGGTGAGATCGCGCTCGGGCGGCGGGCGTCCGCGGCGTAGCGCCGGTGAAGCGCCAGGGCCGCTTCGTCGAAGGCTCGCCACGCGAGGTCGGTGGGCGAGTTCTCCACTGCTTGCCGGATCATGCTGCCGGTTCCTCCGGTGCGGCTGCCGGGCGCTTGCCGCGGACATCCAGCGCAAAAGACAGCAGTTTCTCGGTGTTGTCGAACCAGCCATGGCTTGCCCAGGACGAACACGAAACCACCTTGCCGTTGGGCATCTCCACAAAGTTGCCGATGTCTTCCGGCTCGCTGACGCCGTCATTGACGCCGGAGGCAGTGACAGGGCGGACGTCTCCGTCGATGCAGAGAGCCCAGCCGATCAACGATACAGCTTCAACAGACCACTCGCCTGCCTCGTCTCCACCTGTGAATACGTGCAGAAAGTTGGTCCCGGGCTCCGCAGGAATCAGGTGGACGGGCGTTTCCCCAAACCTCTCCCATGTCGTCAGGCCCGTGCTCGTGGTGCCGTCTCGCAGCCGCAGCTTGAGCATTTCCACGCCATGCTTGTTCGCCTCCCCCGACGCGCTGGCGATCTGGTGCATCGGGATGAAGCAGCTGTGATTATAGACGCCGGTCATGAGCGGAGCTCCGGATTGATGGTCTCGAAGGGGCTAGGCGACCGCTGAGCCGCGGCGATGAGGCGCTGGAGCTTCCTGGCCAGCTGGTCACACAGCGCCCGCGTCTTTGCGGGTGTCTTCGTCTCGACGCTGGTCGAGCTGAGGAGAGCGATCATCGACAGCATGGCGTCGATGACCTCACCGCTGCGCACGAAGGCGGTGCGGGGCTGGCCGGGCTCGTCGACAATCGACACCGTCATGATCGCCTGCATCAGCGCCTCGGTGAAGCGTGCCTTATAGGCGTGGTCGATCTCGCTCATGCTGCTTCGCCCCGAGCAGATGCCTGGGCAAAACCGAGTGCGCGTGCCTCAGCAAGAACCTTTGCGGCGAGGTCTTCTTCAGCCTCGTGGCCCTCCTCTGCGATCTGGGCGATCAGCAATAGCTTCGCCATCATGTCGTCTGCTGTGACGGCGGGAGTGTCGATCAGGCGACGCTCCACCTCCATCAAGTCTTGGCCGACCACCTCGGACTCCGCGTCGCTGAGACCTGGGGCGCCAAGCTGGTGGAGCACAGTGTTCCGTTCATCGAGAATGCTGCGAAGGCCGGCTCCCTCCGCTTCAGGGCGCAGCTGGACAGGCGGCTTGGGTCCCACCGTTGCGGCAGGCCGCGCCTGGGCAGACGATGCGGGCTGACCGTGCGACGGATCTGCACCCATCGTAGCGAGGTCGACACCGCCAAGCTTCGCGAGGTCGTCGATCGCGCCCCAGACCAAGCGGGTGTACCAGTCGCTGGAGGACAGCCCGGCCCGGAAGTCTGCATGCGTCGGATCGACGATGGCGCGATCTGACCACGCACATCCTACTGTCCCCTTGAACGCCAGGCGCAGCTTCGCCAGCACGCCCTCAATCGTCGTCGCACGCGCGGTGAAGATGCGGTCTTCGGCTGCGCGGATCGCGGCGTCTGCCTCGTCGCTCGACGCTTCATCGAGATCCAGGTCCGCAGCCAACCACTGCATTGTGCCACGCCTGCACACTGCAAACGCGGACAGAAGATCGGCATCGCGCTGGATGAAGGCACCCAACCGGCCGAACCGCCGCGCGTCGCTGGTGATGCACTTCATCATCACTCCGACCTCGGTCAGGGCCCAGTCCTCCTCATCCTCCATGAGCTTCATTTTCACGGCCAATTCGGTCGGTCCTGGGGCTGGGGCGAGGTAGAGTCGCTTGCGGCTGTCCAGGTAAGCATCGACGAACGACCCATGCTCCTCCTCGACGGCTTCAAGGGCGGCATCAGCGGCGGCGCGGTCCTCATCTGTCGCAGTATCGAACCGCCTGCTAGCTGCGTCGTAGGGACCTTCCTCGTACGCCCGTAGCTGCTGCCGATCCTCCAAAACGTGGCCGTAAAGACGCTGCCAGTGGGCCAGAGCGCCGCCCATGTAAGGCGCCGGGGCAACTGCGTCGTCCAGGACTGCAGCAGCGTGCCGCTTGATCGCTTCCGCGCACAGAAAGCCGGGAAGCGAGTGGTCGATCGCTCGAGCTTCGCACACGAGCCGCATCATCAAGATAAGGCCATTGGCGTTCGGGGGTGTCAGTACCGCCAGTTCTCGCGCTGCCTCAACGGCGTCATTGTAAATCCCTGCCAGCTCGGCACCCGCGCCATCCACATAGGAGAGGCGGGCGATGCCGTCGTTGCGGGCAGCGATCGCAGCTTCTGCCGTCGCCAATGCGGTGTCCCAGGCGGCGAGATCCAGCTGCTGCGGCTCTGCGGCTACCTCGTCGAGGGTTCGCTCCGGCAGGCTGCCGAACGCCTGATTGATCGCGACCAGAGCCGCAGCCGGTCCGCGCGCTGGTGCCTGCGCGGCCGGGAAGTCGATCTGATTGAATTGGACCGTCATGGTGATCCCCATTCTCGCCGGCCCGGCATGGGCGGCTGATGGAGTGCACTGTGCAACATGTGCACATACCGGTCAAGCGGGAATGTGCACTATATGCACTTTCAGTCTGGCCAGTCCTCGTCTGGATACCACTCTGGTTCAGGGTCCCCGTCCGAATTGCGGTTTTCGGGTTCTCCGGCCTTTTTGGGCGGGAGTGCGGGCGCCTCGCCGTCGAAGGCCGCACGGATCACGCCGCCGTAGTCGGTGAGTTCCTGGAAGATGCACTGCACCTCGTGGCCGGCCTTCATGAGGCCTCCGATGAAGGGCGCGCGTTCGGCGGTCAGGTAACCCAACTGGATGCCGCGACAGCTGAACACTGCGATGGCATTCTCGTCTTTCGGGTTCTTGGGTTCCGGAACGAGTTTGACCGGCTCGCCAGGCGCGCACATCGCCAGCTCAAAGCGGCGCGTGGGGCCGCGCGTGTTCGGGTGCGCGGCGCCGACGACTGCCAGACTAAAGGCGGGACGGGGCATCTAGCACCATTGGCCGGAGACACCCGCCATGTCCATTTCTCACAAAAGCAGCAGTGGGCCAGTTTTGAAATGAGGCTGCAAAACACCCGCCGGCCGTGCGATAAGCGACAACATGGATACGGATGAATATGCCTATGGTGGCTGGCTTGTTGCGGTTCACGGCCCGCGGCCCCCAGTTATCTACGCCGCCACTTTTGACGCGCCAGAGGACGCTGTTGAGGCAGTCTCCAGCCAGCGAGTTGGTCGTGCCGAGAGATACGAGGTCGTAGGCCGTTTCTTACGGGGCGCAGAGGTGGTGCGTGATCTGCCGCCAGGCATTGCGGTGCCGTTCGAATGAACAAGCCCCCCAAGCGCCCGCGGGATCCTAACCAGCTGGCGAAGCTAATCGTGGACATCGCTACGGGCCAAGCAAGCGAGCCCGAAAAGAGCCGGAACGAACAGCGAGCTTCCAAGGCTGGCACCGTTGGCGGTCCAGCGCGGTCGAAGGCGCTCACGCCAGCCCACCGGTCAGAAATAGCCAGCGTCGCGGCGCAAGCCCGTTGGAAGAAGAGCTAGGCCGCCATACCTTCACCGTCCGAAGCCTTGCGAATCTCCACGTCTAGATTGAAGTCCTTCTCTAGATATATCGGCTCTTGGTTCGGGTTTACTGCTGCCCAGTGATCCAAATCGAACGTATGTTGCACGAGTTCGCCGACGACCTGTTCGCGGCGACGATTGGAAGAGCGGACCATCTGGGGGCGGGTTGCGTCATCAATATCCACCCAGAAGAAGAACGTCTCCTGCCCTTGTTGGATCGGGAGCGAGTGGTACGCGCGGTAAGGGCGACCTGTCTGCCGGTCGGTGCGGACTACCTCGCGAGCAGCCTCGCTGATCTGTTTCACCAGTCGCTTCATGGGATCAACAGGCGCGGGAAGCTCGACACCATTTTGGACCGCGAACTTAGCAATTTCTACCGGGTCCATCTCCTGAACGCCCGTCTTGACCTTATATAATTCAATCATCTTTTGCAGTGTTTTGGTGCCTGCCATCACTTAGTCCTTTTCTTACTAAATAGGATAGACGTCGCCAAATCCATCAGCGTCAGCGTTAGGGATCACAAACTGCCGAATAGGGGCAAGATGCTTACGAAACTTGTGATATTCTCCGGTATGTCGTTGGAGTTGTCCGGCTACTAAGCCCGGATGCACGTTCATTACCTTGGCGAAGCCAATGAGGTCTCGCTCCGAAAAGAATGGTGCCTTACGTTTAATGAAGGCATCCATCATGGCTCCGGAAACACAGAAGTCCGCCGCCGCTGCGTCTGCGATGGCTTCTTGCTGCTCAACTGAAGCTTTGAGGCCGATGCGTGCTCCACGACCGATGTCAATGTCCAGGATCGCTTGTCCGTCCATGCCATCGCGGTTTCGCACATGCTCTAGCTCATGGCGCAGCACGAACAGGAAGTTGTCGATGCGGTCAAAACGAAGTGTCATGCCGATTACCGGCGATTTGTCGTCTAGCCAAAAGCATGCCCCGTCGATCTTGCCGCCAGGCAGTCCCTCGACAATGACGAAGCGGATACCGGCTTCTGCCAGTATCCTAGGCACACGCGCCATATTTTCGGGGTGCCCCCGTAAAGGGACAATTTTGGCGATGGCCGCCTCAACTGCGTCTGGGCTGTAGCGTCCAACCAGCATCCCAGCGGCAATGGCCTTCACACGGTACAGCCAAGCCAATTGGGCCGGGTTTTCCTCAACTACGCTAGTCAGCGTCTTCTTCGCGGCGTGGGGGAGGATCTCAGCGTCTTCAAGCCGGTTCACGGCGAAAAATCGACATAGCTCGCGCTCCACGTTTTCGGTGTCCTGCATCCCGTCGGCGTTGATCCAGCCGCGGTCGATCATCTTCGAGACAGGTAAATCACCATAAATGCGCGCGCGGTTTGCGCGGTTGGAGCTGGGCCGCTCCTCAATGCGGGCTTTGGCCAGATCGTATTGCTGCTGCAGTTCGAGAAAGCGCGAGGCCTCGACGCCGAAGACGTCCTCTAGAGCGATTGCGGTTTTTGCTGTGATTTTGTTTTGACCAGAGATCAGTTTGCTGATGCTGGCTTCCCCCTGTTCAAGGATGACGGCCAGCGCGCGCTTCGACCAACCCCTAGTTTCGAGTAGGTGTTCGATCAGCTGGCCTGGAGTCCGGTATTCCATCGCAATCCCTCGTGGTGAATGGAAGGATTACGACAACTTTCCCAAAAAAGCAAACTGACCCTTTTGCTTGACTACGTATTGAGGCGGCGTACTGAGAATGCATGAACAAGCTGTCCTTCGGAGATCGCGCCAAGATCCTCCACCTCCTCTGCGAGGGCATGAGCATCCGGGCGATCGCACGGCTGACGAGCGCCAGTAAGAACACGGTAGCTAAACTGCTGATCGACGCTGGCAAAGCGTGTGCCGCCTATCACGATATCAACGTTCGTGGCGTGAAGGTGTCGCGGGTCCAAGTCGATGAAGTTTGGAGCTTCGCGTACGCAAAGCAGAAGGGCGGCCCGACCGCGAAGGATGCGCCGGAAGGTGCTGGCGATGCGTGGACGTGGGCTGCGCTGGACACTGATAGCAAGGTGATCGTCTCGTATCTCGTTGGTCGGCGCGATGCGGAATACGCCATGTGGTTGATGGACGATCTAGCGGCACGCCTTGCTCACCGCGTGCAGCTGGCCAGCGACGGCCACCGCACCTATCTTGAAGCCGGAGAGGGCGCCGGTGCCTGCGACGTGGATTATGCGCAGTTGGTGCAGCTGTACGGTGCCACCACCGGCGCACCCGGTCGCTACAGCCCCGCCGAGTGCCCCTGCTCAAAGAAGGACTGTGACGAAGGCAAGCCGGATTTGGACCACGTCTCAACCAGCTACGTCGAGCGTCAAAACCCGACCAGGGGGATGCACACGGGCCGCTTTAGCTGCCGGACCAGCGCCTTCTCCAAAAAGGCGGAGAACTACGCTTACGCCGTCGCACTGCACACGATGTATTACAACTTCGTCCGCATTCATGAGACGCTCGGTGTGACCCCCGCGATAGCGGCCGGGGTGGCCCATCGGCTTTGGGAAATCGCGGACATCGCAAAGCTAATAGAGGATGCGGAAGCTGCTCCGAAGCCCTTCGACTCGGCTCAAAGCCGCTTTCCTACGAAGACCACGCGAGCCACGATATTCACGAAGTCGATCGGCTCCTCATCTGGAGCAACGGCAGGGTTGTCGGAGAAGATTTGGTAGCGGTCGCCCTTCACCCGCAGCCGTTTGATCGCGGCGATGTCGCCGATCGTGTAGGCCCAAAGAGCGTCCTGCTCCTTCACCTCCCGCTGGGAACGGTCCAGTAGCACAAGGTCGCCATCGTCTATGGTCGGCAGCATCGAGTCACCTCGGCCGCGTGTCCAAGTCAGCAGTTCCGCAGGCGATAGCGTGATCGTCTGGACCCACTCTTGCGGAAACTGAAGCACCTGCACCTCAACCGGGCTGTCAGCGAACGTCGCGCCTAAGCCGAAGGCTAGGTCGATGTGCTGGATACCGACCGTTTTGGTGTCATCGTCCGCGGGCACCTGCCGTACCGCAGGTGTTTTGGGAGCTGGTTGTTCCGCAGAGATCCCGAAGCGGAAGAGTACCTCATCCCGGGAAACGCCAAGTGCCTTAGCGACGGCATCGGCGCGTCGGGCGTTGAGGGCCACCTTCCCGTTTGCGATCTTGTTTGCGACTGAGCGCTCGACCCCCATTGGAAGGGCAAGATCGCCGTCCCGAAGGCCTAGTTCTGCCTTCTTCGTTTTGAGCCACTCCACGTCCATGTGCCTATCATGCACACGGCCGGCGCCGCTGTCGTGCGCATAGGGTGCACACTTCCGACTTGACGCATGTGCACTTAATGCACAAGGTGTCCTCATGAGCACAGCCCTTGACGCCTACCTGAACCGCGAGAGGATCAAAGACGCGGACTTCGCTCCCCTGATCGGCCGCGATCGGTCGATGGTTAGCAAACTCCGCCGCGGGCTCGTACGCCCGACGCTCGAACTCGCTGATCGCATCGAGCAGAAAACGAACGGCGAAGTGCCCATACGTTCTTGGCTGAGCGCGCCCGCAGACCAGCAGGTAACAGCGTGAGCATGACGATGGCGGAGGCATGCGCGGCGTCAAGCTGCTTGCCCCAAGGCGCTCGCCGGCTGTTGGCAGGCCGCCTCTCAGTCATTCACCGGCACCGTGCAGCGAACGACGTCGACGATGTCGTCGAGGATGTAGAGCGCCGGCCCTTGCAGCGTCATGCTGTTCAAATCCTGCAGGCGATCCAGAAAGTGGTGGGCGACATCGTTGCCCAGGTCCTCCCGCAGCATCGTGTCCACCAGCGCGGCAACCATGTTGCCGATCGCGAGCGCCGTGACTTGGTTCTGCCGTCGAGCTTTTCGATCCTTCACCATGCAGAGGGAGCTACGGCATGAATGCGCCGCATTTCCACGCACCTCGCCGCACGTTTTCCGCGTCTCGCGCGGTTGAGGTGCAGGGCTCCGTGCTCACCGACATCAAGAACGACGATGGCGCCACCTGGAAGGACATCGGCGAGGTGCTCGGCAAGTCCGAGGACCGGGGCGCGGTGTACGGCGCCGGCACTTCGCCCATGGATCTGCCGACGTTCCTCCGCGGGTGCAAAGAGTGGAAAGGCCGGTTTGCCGATCCCATCCTGGCGCTCGTGGGCGGGCGCTGGGCGGACGCGGGTGCCGTGTGCAGCAGTGACGAGGCGCCGGCCTCCCTGACGCTGTCGCAGCTGCTGCCGGCGATCATCGCCGCCGAGCTTGACGGCGAGACTACCGTGACAGAGATCGAGCCGCAGGAGGTGCTGATCCGCCGTGTCCACCGGATCACCGGCCTCTGGCTCGACATGATCGCGGCCGAGCACGCGAGGCGTGCGGAATGAGCGCGGGGCAGGGCAGGGGCCGCCTCGAAGACGCCGAGTTCCGGCGGCTCGTCGACGAAGCCAAAGAGCGACACAACATCAGCGACGTCGTGCGGCGGCGGACGAAGGTCGTGCGCGCAGATCGCGAGCTGGTCGCGCTGTGCCTCTTCCACAAGGAGCGCACGCCCTCGATGCGCCTCAACGACGCCAAGGGCATCTATCACTGCTTCGGCTGCGGCGCGTCGGGCGACATCGTGAAGCTGGTGCGGGAGACCGAGGGCCTCGGCTTCATGGAGGCAATGCGCTGGCTCGGCGCGGCAGGGTTGCCGGCTGTCGATCCGGCGGCGCGCATCCAGGCGGCAGAGGAAGACGCACGAGATCGTCAGCGGGCGATCAACCGGGCGCGGGACGTGTGGGCATCTGCCGTGCCGGCGGCTGGGACGGCTGCGGAGGTCTATGCTCGCTCGCGGGGCATCACGATGCCGCTGCCGCCGTCGATTCGCTTCGCAATGACGCCCGCCTGGTACGATGATGAAGACGGGACCTGCGGACCTGACCTGCCGGCGCTCGTCGGTGCGGTGACGGACCGGACCGGGATCATCGGGCTGCAGCGCATCTTTCTGGCCAAGGGTGGGCAGGCGAAAGCCGCCATGCAGAAGCCGAAGCGCAGCCTGGGCCGGATCAAGGGTGGCGCGCTCAAGCTGGGCGGCGGGCAGGGGCCTGCTCCGGCCGAGATCTTCGTGACGGAAGGTCCGGAGGATGGGCTCAGCCTCGCGCAGGAGATGCCAAACCGTGAGGTGTGGGTGGCGCTCGGCACGGCGATGATGCCGTTCCTCGACTATCCGCTCGCGACGCGATCGGTGTGCATTGCGGGGCAGAACGACGCTGCCGGCCGCGCCGCTGTGGCCAAGGCGATCCCGGGCATCACGCAGCGCGGGTTCGCGGTCCGGACGATCTGGCCGGCCGAGGGCTTCAAGGACTGGAATGACCAGCTTCGAGGGATCCGCGCATGACCGGCGCCTTCGACCAGCAGATCGCGGCCGCCGACACGGTGAGCCCTCTGCACAACGCGGACGCCGAGATCGGGCTGCTCGGTGACCTGATCGACGATCCCCGGCGCATCGACCTCACCGCCGACGGCGGCCTGCGCCCGGCGGACTTCTCCGTGCCGCTCTACGGCCAGATCTACGCTCGCGTGCTGGAGATGTCGGCGGCCGGCGGTACGATCGACGCGACGACGCTCGGGCCGTTTTTTGCGACCGAGGAGGAGTGGCCGCGCGCGCGGGCGGTGCTGGCAGCGGCCGCGATGAACTCCGGCCCACTGGTGCGCACCAAGGGTTATTTCGACCAGATCCGGATGCTGTCGCAGCGGCGGCGCATGACGGCCGGGCTGCAGGATGTGGTCGCCTCCGCCCGCAACCTGGACGTCACCCGTGAGGAACTGCTCGCCCAGGCGGACGAAGCAGTTGCCGAAATGGCGGACCAGGTCGTCACCCAGCAGGATACCGTCGGCAGCTACGCCCAGGCTGTGATCGACAGCTTCGGCAAGCCGATCGTGGGCGTGCGCTGCGGGATCATCGGTTCGCTGGACGACAGGATGGGCGTGCTGCGCCCGACGAACATGGTCGTCGTCGGTGGGCGTCCGGGCATGGGAAAGACCTCCCTCGTCACCTCCTATTCGATCGGCGCGGCCATGCGGGGCCACGGCGTCCTCATCTTCTCGCTGGAGATGAGCGCGGACGAGCTAACGCGCCGGATGCTGGCGGACATGTGCTGCTCGGTGGATGCGAGCGTCCCGTACGAGGCGATCCGCGACGGGACGGTTAGCAACGCCCACATGCCGGCGGTACTCGCGGCCAAGCAGCGCCTCGACGGCATGCCGTTGGAGATCAACGAGACGGGCGGGCTCACCCTCGCCAAGCTCGTCCGCCAGGCGCGATCGCACAAGCGCCGGCTCGCTGCGAAAGGGCAACGGTTGGAGCTGGTCGTTGTCGATTACCTCCAGCTCATGGCGCACAGCCGCAAGGGCATGTCGCCCTATGAGCATGCATCCGAGGTGAGCACGGGACTAAAGGCGTTCGCCAAGGCCGAGGACCTGACCGTGATGGCGGTGGCTCAGCTGAGCCGCGAGCTGGAGCGCCGGCCGGACAAGCGGCCGATGCCTTCGGATCTGCGCGATAGCGGCCAGATTGAGCAGGACGCCGACGTGATCCTCTTCGTCTACCGGGAGGAAGAATATCTCCGTCGGGCCGAACCCGAGGACCAGTTCGGCCCGAAGTACGAGGCCTGGCGCACCGACATGGAAGCGGTGCGCAACAAGATCGAGTTCATCGTCGCAAAGCGCCGCAGCGGCCCCACAGGCAAGGCCATGGGCTGGTTCTTCGGCGCGAACGCCGCCGTCCGCGGCAGCGACTTCTATCAAAATGGAGCAGGCCGGTGAGCATTCCCGAACCGATGACGCCACCCGACTGCGATCTCCGCGGGCTCGAATACATGCCGCTGCTCGGACAGCGCCTGTTCGGCAGCGAGTTCGACGCGATGGCAAATGACAGCGAGTGGCGCGCAGGGCTGACGCTCTGGTGGGCCGCGTGGACGCAGTGCCCGGCGGCATCGCTGCCTGACGATGATGTCGCGCTGTGCCGCTTGGCGGATCTCGGTCGTGACCTGAAGACCTGGAAGAAGCTCCGGGAGCGCGCGCTGCACGGTTTCGTGAAGTGCAGCGACGGCCGGCTCTACCATCCTACCCTCGCGCAGCAGGCGCTCGTGGCGTGGGACAAGCGCGTCAAGGAACGCGAGCGGAAGGCGCAATGGCGCGAGAAAAAGAAGGGACAGAGCGGGGGACAAGACGGGGACGTCCCGCGGGACACGACGCGGACAGAACCGGGACGCGACGCGGATGTCCCCGCTGACGTGACGAGACGGGACAGTAGTTATTCCGTAGCTAACGCTACGGGCGCTTCCGCGCCGCCTCCGGCTGTTCCGGAAGATGCGTCCAAGAACGGACCGATCGACCCGGGCAAGGCGCTGTTCGACGCCGGAGTGGCGCTGCTGGTCGGGAGCGGCATGCGAGACCGCAGTGCCCGAGCCTGCATCGCGAAATGGAGGAAGGATCGAGGCGACCCGTGGACGCGGGAGGCGATCGCCAGCGCTGCCGGGAAGAGCGACCCGGTGTCGTGGATTGAGGGACGGCGCCACACACAGACCGCCGATGCGGATGAGGCTCTCGCGATCAGCCGGGCGACTGCCGAGCGGTACCGGAGGATGGACATGCCGGGGCCACCGCGAGCCGCTGCTGGGGAGGGGCGATGATGGTCGAGGGCAACTGCGGCGGCTGCCGATTTTGGAACCGCCTGCGCACCACCAGCGCATGGGAATTGGACCACGGCTACGAGCTGCAGGACGATCACACCGGCATGTGCCGCCGCTTCCCGCCGGTGGGTCGCCGTCCCGATCTGGAGTGCAAGAGCTCCAACAGTGCGGAGGCGGCAAGAGCTGCTCACTGGCCGGTGACATGGGAACACGATTGGTGCGGCGAGTTCGACGCCGCGGTTAGGGTGGTTGCATGATCGGGATGGACGAAACTCGGGCGGAGCGGATTGCGCGAGCTCGGCAGGAATTGGCGGATCGTTACGCTGCCGATCCTGGCGCGGTGAGCGCGTTCAACCTCCGCATGGCGAGGCTCGCGGCTGCACGAAAGCGCGAGCGTCAGCGGGTTGATCACTTGGTGCTGGGCAAACCGCGGCCCAAGCCTGTTCCCTTGAAGCCTGCCGGTATGTCGCGCGCCGAATGGAAGGTGGAGCGGAAGCGGCAGCTCGCGGCCGGCGCTCAGCTTGAGCCCGGGCTCGAGGAGGCGCTGAAGCTGAAGGAGGCTTGGTCGCACAAGCAGACGGGTACCCCGGAGACGCACGAACACGCCGAGCGCACGCATGCCGACGCGCTGATCCAGCTCGAGCGTAACGGCACGATCGACAAGGAGCAGCTGGAGTGGGCGGCTCAGATCGCCAACGTCTACCGGAGCCTGGAGGCTGACGTCGCGCTCAAGGTTGCGAGCTTCGAGGCGCGGGTGGACAGCTCGCGGCAGTGCGGCGGGCTCGTCGTGGAGAGCGTGCGGCGGGTGCGGCTGCATCTGGCATACGGATACTGGCGGGAGGGGCTGCCCCAGCCGCGGCAGATGGTGCTCGACATGATCGTTGGGGATCCGATTGGGTACACGGTCGCGGCGAAGCGCTACTGCGTTCACAACCGGAAGGCGAAGCGGTTCCTGCTGGACGCGATCAATGCCTGGCCGGACTGTGTCCGGCGTGCGTACCGGGTGTACAGTGACGTCGACATCGAAGCTGCGGCCCAGGCTGCGGGCTGATGCGCGAGGGAACTCGCATCACCTCGTCTCCCGAGCGCCGGGTGGGATTCGCTCGGCCGCTACCGGGGATCTCGGGGGCGCAGGGTGTGATGACGCCGCGACGGCTGCGGCTTTCATCGCTCTTCACGCAATGTCGCCGATTTGCCATAGCGGCCCGGCATGTTAACCTGTGGCCGGCAAACCTTATCTACCGGGGGAGCGCCATCGTCGCAGGAGTGAGATTCACATGAGCTCGCGTAAGGAGAGCCGACCCAACCTCGACGTCAGCGATTCTGCCTTTGAGGAGTCGCTGGAACGCCTTATTCGTTCGATTCCTAATAACCTAGCGACCGTGCATCAGCGCGTAGAAAAAGGGGCAGAGGAACTTGAACGAGAAGCCAGAGAACACTTCCGCGACATCAGATCCGGCGGACGGCGATTCAAGCGCCCCTTTCGTCCTTGATTTCCTTTACCACGACAGCCGTAGGATCGGATCTTTTCTGTCACAGTTTGAGGGTGACGGCCACCTTCAGCAGCTGACGACGACCAAGAATGGTTCGCGCGGAAAGAAGGAGACAGGGTCTCGGGACGTGAAAGGAACCCTCGGCGTCGCCTCAGGCGCGCTGACAGGCTCTACCGAGACGTCGCTGAGTATGGCCGAGGGGTACTCCAGGGTGCTCGATCCCTATTGGGCGAATGCCAGGGCTTTCCTTGATTACCTGAGTGAACGCGAAATGATTCAGCGCGATCTGAGCGCTGCTGATATCGGCCAATTTGTTCTTGCGAAGGGTTGGTTGAATATCCTGGACCTGGCCATGATGAAGGACGCCTGGAAACTTCCTGCGATTCAAAGGAAGGCAAAGGCTGGCGCAGTTCCTACGACACCTACATCTAAGATGACGGCGGCGCAAAAGGCTGAGATCCGAGAGCAAAAAGAAAATACTGAGATGTTCTTGGAAATGATTCAGTTGATGCCTCATTCGGTTCATGCCTCTATGATCACGAGCGACGACGAGCCGAAGCTCGTGTGGTGTTCGTTGCGCGAGGAGTATCTAACGACACCTGCTAGCGATCTAATGCTTGCGCACGGGGCGAGGATGCCAGGCGAGTGGTCGATCGTAGGAATTTTGACTGCGCCTCCGGAGTACATTGTACCCGAATTTGAGGCAGCAAATGATAGCTCAGTTCCAGGACTTATGCACAGCATGGTCGGTCAGATGTCTCAGACCCTTGCGCCATTGGTTCGAGTGGCGCTGGGAAGGCCTGCCGCCGCCAACGCCATCACGCCCTTGCTGATCTTCCGGGAAGTAACCTAGGGCTCCGGGGCAAGGGTCGGAAGAAGGATTGAGAGCTATTGCAATCGGCCACGAAACGTGCCAAATAATCCCTGCGGCAGCTATGTCTGGCGCAGACGGCCCGCCTCTCTGGCGGGCTTCTTCGTTTCTGGAGGTGGCGATGGTGGGCAGGGTGCTCAGTCCATCCGATCGCCTGCGGCACCTCGCTGCTGATATTGAAGTGCTGGCGGACGCTATGGAGCGGCCGTCCCGCACAACGGCGCGCGCTGATATGCTGATCGCCGAATGCGAGCGCATCGCTGCTGACGTGCGCGCTGTGGTGCGCGGGCCGACGCTGCCTCGCTCGTCGACCCCGCCGCTCCAAGCTATTGCTACCTAGACGGCTGGCAGTCGTCCTACGCTGCGCTGGATGGAGCCGTTGCTTGTTCAAGCCGGCGTTCCGCAAACCAGGCGTCGTCGCGCTTCCAAGGCGCCGTGGCCTCCACAAGCGCTTCTGCGATCATCGCCAGCCGTGCCTGCATCACCTCGATCGCGTCTTTATCAGCGAAGTAGCCCCCCGAGAGCGTTACCGGCAGATCGAACGAGGATGATAGGCGATCATCGATGGGTGGGCCGGGCTGGGCAACTCGGAAGGTGGCGACCATCCCGCCGCGCCTGCGCGCTTCCTTCGGGTGCACAGTGACGCCGGCTAGCGTGATCTCGAAATTGATCGGCATGTCTGCCTCCTTGTCGTGAGCAGAGGATGGTCGAGCTACCCTACGCCGAAGGCAACCCCACACCCGGCCCTTTGGGTCCTTCCGGCGCCCCAGGGTAATACGGGGGGCAAAGGCGCAGCTTCCGTCTAGCCACGAAAATCGTCTTAGTTCTTCCTCCTAGGGGCCAAAAACGGCGGATTTCTGCGGCTTTTCCGCTCTGGAGCAGGGAAGTAGATGGAAATCGACCTCGAAGAGCCCAGCCGGCCGCAGCTCGCGGCCGTGTTCCAGGTCTCCAGCCGCTGGATCGGCGAGCTTCGGTCCCAGGGTAAGATGCCGGCGGATGGTGCCTCCCTGCTGGAGAACATCGAAGCTTGGGCGACCATCAAATACGGTGGCGCCGCAGCGGATCCGGAAGCGCTCGACAAGGAACAGGAGCAGGCGCGGCTAGCGAAGGAACAGGCCGACGCCAAGGCGATGGACAATGCGGAGCGCCGCCGCGAGCTCGCCTCGCTGCCGGATATGGTCGCCGCCGGCGCGGGCGTGATCGTGATGATCGTCGCCCAGCTCCAGCAGGTCGGCGCCCGCGTCGCCAAGGGTGACACGAAGCTGCGCGCCCGAGTGGATGCCGAGATCAACAACGTCCTCACCGACTTGAGCATGGCCCGGATTGAGGAGGCGCGCGGCGGGGGCTTCGATGACAGCGAGCCCGAAGAAGAAGGGGGCGATTGAGCCCTATCAGGCGCCGGGTCCGCATGGTGCAGCGCTTGCCCGCGCTTGGTTGGCCGCATGCAAGCCGCGCGAGCGGCCGCCGCTGTCCAGGTTCATGGTCGAGCATGCGCGTTCCGACGACGGCGCGCGCATCCGGCCGTTCCCCTTCCAGGCGGACATCGCCGACGCGTTCACCGATCCGGAGACGTCGCAGCTGTCGGTGCGCAAGAGCAGCCGCATTGGCTACTCGACCATCCTGCAGTGCTTCGTCGCTTGGCGCATCAAGTTCGATCCGGCCCGCACGCTGATCTACCAGCCGACGATTGACGACGCGGAGAAGTTCAGTCGCGACGATCTGGACCCGGTGCTGCAGTGGCCTGTCGTCCGCTCGGTGGCGACCTTCAAGCCGCGGCACGCCGACAACCAGATCCGGGCCAAGCGCTACAAGGGCGGCTGGATCCAGATCAAAGGTGCGAACAGCCCGAAGGAATTCCGGCGCGTCACCTCCGACGACGTCTTCCTTGAGGAATGCGACGGCTATCCCTGGGCGTCGAAGGAAGAGGGCGACCCGGCCCGACTGGCGTACAAGCGCAACCTGACGTCGCCCCGTCGGTTCAGCGCGGCTGGCTCGACACCGAAGGTGAAGGGCTTCAGCCGGATCGACGACCTGTTCGAGCTGGGCAGCCAGGAGTTCCGGTACGTCCCTTGCCCACACTGCGGCGAGATGCAGCAGTTGGTGTTCGGTGACGGTACCGGCGCGGGCATCCGGTGGGAGCCGAAGGAGAACCCAACCCGCGCCTGGTACCGGTGCGTCAACGGCTGCGACATCGACGAAGCCGACAAGGCGGCGATGGACGAGGCTGGCGAATGGCGAGCGCACAACCCCGCCGCGTTCCCGCGCCACCGTTCGTTCCACATCTGGGCGGCTTACAGCCAGCATCCCGGCGCCGCGTGGCTGGAGATCGCGCGCGAGTTCATGGAGGTCCGCAAGGATCCGAACCTGCTGCGTACCTTCGTGAACCAGGTGCTGGGCGAGGCATGGGCCGAGCGGGGTGAGGCTCCGGAGTGGCAGCGCCTCTATGATCGCCGGGAGAAGGCGATGCGGCTGGGAACGCCTTCGGCTAAGGCGGGTCTTCTCGTCGGGGCCGCCGACGTCCAACGCGGTGGCGGCGGCCGCATCGATCTCGACATCTGGGCTTTCGGCCAGAACGGCCGGCGCGAGTTCGTCGAGCGCATCGAGGTCTTCGGCTCGATCGCCGACAAGAAGACCTGGAAGAAGCTCGACGTCGAGGTCGCGCGCACGTGGGAGACCGAGGACGGCCGTACGATGCGGCTGGCGCGCGTCGCGATCGATTCCGGCGATGGTGAGAACACCATGGAGGTGTACGCCTGGGCGCGGCGCCACCCCGGCTTCGCCATGGCGGTGAAGGGCCGGCACCAGATCAGTGCGAACCAGCCGATCGGCTCGCCGACCTGGCAGGACGTCACGGTCAACGGCCGCAAGCTGAAGCGCGGTGTCCGGCTCTGGAACATCGGCACTTCCATGCTGAAGCTCGAACTGTTCGGCGACCTGGAGAAGGACAAGCCGGTCGACGGCGAGGAATACCCGGACGGGTATGTCTTCCTGCCGGACGGCACCACCGACGAGTGGATCAAGCAGCTGGTGGCGGAGGAGCTTCGCATCATCCGGCTGCGCAGCGGCGGATTTCGGCGTGAATGGCACAAGAACCGGGACCGAAACGAGGCGCTTGATAACGCCGTTTACGCTCGCGCCGTCGCGTTTTCCCTTGGTGTGGATCGGTGGCGGGAAAGCGACTGGCAGAAGGCCAGGGGCGAGTTCACGAAGCCGGCGCCCCCGCCGGTTCCCGCCCCAAAGCAGGTCCCTGACGATCGCGCTCCCGCGCAGCCCGCTACCCCAGCTGCGGCGAAGATGCCGAAGGCCAGGCGTGCCAATCCGTTCACCAGCCGAGGGAGGTAGGGATGTCGTACCAGCAATCCGACCTGGACCGGCTCAATCAGGCGATCGCGTCCGGCGTTCGCAGCGTCACCTTCGCGGACGGACGCCGGACGGAGTATCAGTCCCTGGACCAGCTGCTCGCCGCGAAGAAGGTGATCGAGAGCGAGCTGCTGATGAAGTCGACCGCGAAGAGCGCGGTCGTTCGTCGTCGCGTGCCGTTCTACCGGAGCGGCCTGTAAATGGCCGAGCGTTCCATTCTGGACCGGCTGCTGCGCCGGCCGGCTGCCGAGCCCGCCCCAGCCGTGGCGAGCGATCGCAAGCGCATCCGTCCCGGTCGCGGCGCGCGTGCGGAGTATGACGGCGCCACGCTTGGTCGGCGCTCGGCGGGCTGGCGGCGCACCCGACTGGACGCCAACGGCGAGCTTACGCCCGCCGTTGCGGCCGCACTGCGCGGGATCGCACGCGACCTGGTGCGCAACAATCCGTTTGCGGCGCGCGGCGCGTCCACGATCGCGAACAACATGGTCGGCACCGGCATCACCTTCCAGGTGTACCGGGACGGCAAGATCGACGACCGGCTGAACAAGCTTGCTCGCCGGCACCTCGACACCACGGCATGTGACGCCAGCGGTCGGCATGACCTCTACGGGCTCCAGCTACAGGCGGCGCGAACGATCGTTGAGAGCGGCGCCGTCGTGATGCGCCGCCGCTGGCGCCGGGCTTCGGACCGGCTGCCGCTGCCGTTCCAGCTGCAGGTGATCGAGCCGGATTACATCGACCCGTCCAAGCACGGGAAGCTGTCGACTGCGCCGGGCGTGCAAGGTGGCTTCCTGATCAACGGCGTGCAGTTCAGCCCGCTGGGCGCGCGCGAGGGGTACTGGCTCTACAACGGCCATCCAGGTGGCGGCCGTGCTGACGCGCTGGGCTCGACCTTCGTGAAGGCTGCGGATGTGGCGCACGTTTTCCGCGCCGATCGCCCGGAAATGGAGCACGGCGCAACATGGTTCGCGCCGGTCATCCTGCGCATGAAGGATTTCGGCGACTTCGAGGACGCGCAGTTGACGCGCCAGAAGCTCGCCAGCGCGTTCGTCGGCGTCGTGACGGGCGAGGATCCGGACGGGGTGATCCCCGGCATCGCGCAGGAGGAGGGCGGTCCGGACGATCGCGAGCCGCTCGACTACATCGAGCCCGGCACGTTCCAGTATGCGCGGCCTGGTGAGGAGGTCACCTTCTCCAGCCCGCCCGGCGTGGACGGCTATTCCGACTATACGAAGGTCTCCCTGCGCGCAGTCAGCGCTGGGCTTGGGGTGCCCTACGAGGCCCTGACCGGTGACCTGTCCAACGTCAACTTCTCGTCCGGCCGCATGGGTTGGCTCGAATACCAGCGGTCGCTGGCCGCTTGGCAGTGGACGATGTTCATCCCTCAGTTCTGCGGAGCCGTGGCGGCCTGGCTGATCGACGCGTTCGCGATGATCGGTGAGGACGTCGAGGGTGTCACCGTCCGGTGGACGCCCCCCGGTCGCGAGATGATCAATCCCGCCGAGGAGGTGAAGGCCAACCGAGACGCGATCCGATCGGGCCAGAAGACGATCTCGCAGTGCGCGCGCGAACGCGGCGAGGATCCCGACACCTTCCTCGCCGAGTGGAAGGCCGACGCTGAGAAGATCGACAAGCTCGGGCTCATTTTCGACTGCGACCCGCGGCACGTGACCGCCGTCGGCAACCCCGCGGAGCAAGAATCCTCCGCCCAGCCCGCGCAACCCCAGGGGGCCTGAATGACTGAAATCCTGATCTACGGGATCGTCGGCGACAGCTGGGACGGTCTCGACGCCAACACGCTTGTCCCGCTGATCTCGGACGGCGACGACGACCTGAGCGTCCGCATCAACAGCCCTGGCGGCTACGTCATGGAGGGGCTGGCGATCTTCAACGCCGTCGTCCGTGAGAAGAAGAAGGGCCGCAAGGTCACCTGCCATATCGACGGCCTCGCGGCCTCGATGGCGTCGATCATCGCCATGGCCGGCGAGGAAATCATCATGGCCGACAATGCCCTGATGATGATCCACAACCCGTGGGATTGCGCCTGTGGTGATGCGGCAGAGCTGCGCCGCGCGGCCGACAAGCTCGACCGCCTCCGGGACCAGCTGGTCGGCATTTACGCCGGCCGCACCGGCATGTCGGCCGAGGACCTGATCCCGCTGCTCGACGCCGAGACCTGGTTCACGGCCGAGCAGGCGCTCGAACAGAACTTCATCACGTCGATCAGCGCCGCCCTCGAGGTGCAGGCCGCGGTCAACGTCAAAGCATTCGGGTTCAAGCATGCACCCGATAGCCCGCTGATCACTGCAAAGGCGATGGCGCGCGCCCCGCGGACGGCAGCCGCCGCTCCCTCACGTCCACAGGAGAATATGATGGACCTCTACAAGACCCGCGCGGCGCTGGTTGCCGCGATCGCCAAGTTCCAGAAGGACGGCGGCACGCAGGACGAGATCGACAAGATCGTGAAGTCCGCCGTGGTGCTCGACGCCCAGGACGCGCTACCCGCCACTGGCGCGCTCGCTCTCGCCCCGGCCGGCAATCCGGCGCCCCAGGTCGACACCTCGGCTGTGGCGCTCACTGCGGCCGATTTGCAGAATGCCGTGACGGCCGAGCGCACCCGGGTCGGGACGATCCGAGCACTCGGCGCCAAGCACAACCTGCCTGCCGACTTCATCGACGGTCTCGTGAACGACGGCACGGCACTCGCCACCGCGCGCGAGAAGATCCTCGACAAGCTGGCAGAGGAAGGGGACGCCGCGAACGTGGGGCACAACAGCCCGGCGCGCGTGACGGTCGACCAGCGCGAGAAGTTTCGCGAGGGCGCCACCAACTGGCTGCTCGTGAAGGCGGGCGTCGCCCACCTCGTCGAGAAGGCGTCGGCGCTGAACGGCAAGCCGATCAAGATCGATCCGGGCGAGTTCCGCGGCGTGCGCAACGTCGACCTCGCGCGTGAATCGCTGGGCAATCTGGGCGTGAACGTCACGACCCGCGACCCGGACCAGATCGTGCGCCAGGCGATGACCTCGCAGGGCGCGGTAATCACGCAGACGACCAGCGACTTTCCTGTCCTGTTCGAGAATGCCGTGCACCGGACGCTGCAGGCGGCATATGCCACCACGCCGGACACCTGGTCGCGTTTCTGCGGCACCGGCACGGTGACGGACTTCCGTCCGCACAGCCGCTATCTGCGCGGCTCGTTCGGCGCGCTCGACAACGTGAACGAGGCGGGCGAGTTCAAGAACAAGCCGATCCCCGACCTGGCGAAGGAGGCCATTCAGGCGTCCACCAAGGGCAACATCATCAACCTGTCGCGTCAGGCGATCGTCAACGACGACATGGAGGTGTTCTCCGGTCTCGCCGTCGACCTCGGCCGGGCCGCCAAGCTGACGATCGAGATCGACGTCTTCGCCCTGCTCAACAGCAACCCGATCATGAACGACGGGAAGCCGCTGTTCCACGCCGACCACGGCAACCTTGCGGCCGCCGGCGCCGCGCCCTCCGTCGCCGCGTTCGACGCGATCCGGGTGGCAATGGCGCAGCAGAAGGACGTCAGCGGGAACGAGTTCCTCGACATCCGTCCGTCCATCCTGCTGCTCGCCCTCGCGCTGGGTGGCGCTGCCCGCGTGATCAACGGCAGCCAGTACGATCCGGACGCCGTGAACAAGCTGCAGCGGCCGAACATCGTCAACGGCATGTTCGAGGACATCGTCGACAGCCCGCGCCTGTCGGGCACCGCCTATTACGCCTTCGCGGATCCGAACGTCGCGCCGGCGATCGAGGTGGTTTTCCTCAACGGCGTGACGGAGCCGTTCACCGACAGCCAGGACGGCTGGCGCGTCGACGGCGTCGAGTGGAAGGTCCGTCACGATTACGGCGTCGGCGCCGTGAACTGGCGCTCCGCCTACAAGCAGCCCGGCGCCTGAGGCCCGCGCACCCGTGAACCTGCGGCAGGGCCGGCTGCGGCCGCCCTGACCGCTTCAGGAGAACAGCCATGAAGTTCGTGAAGCTGCTGACCGCAGCGCACGTCGCGGGCGTGCTGCGGCACCCCCACGAGGGTGTGCTGCATGTCGAGGATGGAGAGGCCGAGCGCCTGCTCCACGACCAGGTCGCCGAGGACGTGACCGACGACTTCACTGCCAAGGAGAACCGGGAAGCTCCGGTCGAGACTGGCAGCGAGCCGGACGGCTCGGACGCCGAACCGCCCGCCAACCCTCACCAGGCCGAGGTCGAGACCGACGCGCCGGCCTCCACCGAAAAGCCCGCACGGCGCAAGCCGGCCGGGGACAAGGAGTAAGCCGAGATGGCACGCAACTTCATCCAGCCCGGTGAGACCATCACCATGACCGCCCCCTATGACGTCGTCAGCGGCGCGGGGATTCTGGTCGGCGTGACCTTCGCGGTCGCGCTCGCCACCGTCGCAGCCGGCAAGCCCGTGGAGGCGCGCCGTGTCGGCGTGTTCGACATGACCAAGGCTCCCGGCGAAGCCTGGGTGGCAGACACCACCAAGCTGTACTGGGACAACACCGCCAAGCGCGTGACCGCCACGGGCACCGGCAACACGCTGATCGGCGTGGCTCGCCAGTCGCAGGCCTCCGCCGACACCGTCGGCCGCGTGCTGCTCACCGGTCAGATCGCCGCCTGACCATGGATCCGTTCGCCTCGGCGCTCGACGCCCTGTTCCACGGGCCGGGCTCCGAGGCGGCGGATTTCGTGTCGGAGATCGGCGTGCAGGAGGGTGTGCGGATCATCCGCTCCCGACCGACCGGAGACGCCACCTTTGGCGACAGCCGCATCCGCCAGGACACGACCACGATCGACGTGCGCCGCTCCGAAGTGCCGGAGCCGGCCCCCGGTGACCGCTTCCTGATCCGCGAGATCGACCCGGCAACTCAGGCCGAGGTCGAGACCGTCTGCATCATCGCCGGAGATCCGGCGCTCGATGTCGAGGGCATGACCTGGACCTGCTCGGCGCCGCCGGCATGAAGGTCGAGATCGGCATCCCCGACTTCGCCAAGGTGATGCGGGAGGCCGAGGGCGGCGTCGCGCGCGCCGCGACCGTCGCGATGCGCGCCACCACCGGCGATGCGCTGCGCGAGCTGCGCGGGCAGGTCACGTCGGCCGGGCTCGGCCAGCGCCTGGCGAACACCTGGCGCGGCAACGTCTACCCGAAGTCGCGCAACGGCATGAACCCGGCCGGCTCCATCTACAGCCGCGCGCCGGACATCATCGAGAGTTTCGTGCGAGGCGCGACGATAGTGCCGGTGAACGGCACCCGCTTTCTCGCCATCCCGACCGACAATGTGCCCCGGGCGCTCGGCCGGCGCGGATCCTCGCGGCGCATGACGCCGGCGCAGGTCGAGCACACGTTCAACCAGGACCTGTTCTACCAGCGCGGCAAGAACGGCCGGGTCCTCGCCTTCATCAACGCGGTTGGCGCGCGGCGCGGCCGTGGCATCCGCCAGGGTACGAAGCGCCGGCTGGCCCAGGGTCGGGCGCTCAAGCGCGTGCTGATGTTCACGCTCGTGCCGGCGGCGCGCATGCCCAAGCTACTCGACCTTGAAGGTCCGGCCGCCCGCTGGAGCGCCGCCTACATCGACGCCTTCACGCGCGGGCTGGAGAAAGACTGGTGAGCAAGCGCCTTGACGTCCTCGCCGCGGTGAAGGCGCTGGTGCAGTCCGCCCTGCCGCACGTGAAGGTCATCGGCCTTGATGGCGAGGATGCGGCGCCGATGCGCGTACCCCCGACGGGAATGGTGGTTGTCCGAAGCGGCGACCCTGGCGAGCCAGAGGTCGACCTCTGTCCGCCCGTCTACCACTACACGCACCGCATTCCGATCGAAGTCAGCGCCTACGAGACGACGGCCGAAAGCGGCGAAGAGATCGTCGACCGGATGATGGGTCTGATCGGTGGCGCGGTCGAAGCGGACCGCACCCTCGGCGGCCTTTGCGACTGGCTGGAGCCCACCGGCCCGAACACCGACGACATCTACACCGAGGCCGCGACCCCGGCTCGCGGCGGCGATTTCGACCTGGTCGCCTCCTACTCGACCACTTCCCCTCTCAACTGAGCCCGAAGGAACCCACCATGGCCGTTCAGCCTATCCGTCGGCGCGCGCTCGGCATCAATGCCGTGCAGGCGGCCGTGTTCGAGACGTCCTATGGGCAGACGCCTACGACGGGCTTCAAGCGCCTGCCGTTCGTCAGCAATGCGCTCGGCGAAGAGCGCCCGCTGATCGAGGACGATCAGCTCGGTTTCGGACGTGAAGGCCTGGACCCGGAATACGACGTCGCGACCAACGACGGCGACGTCGTGGTGCCGATGGACACCCGCGCGTTCGGCTGGTGGCTCAAGCTGCTGCTCGGCGATCCGATTTCGGCCACCGCTGATGGTGTCACCACGCACACCTTCACCTCCGGCAAGGACCTGCTGCCGTCCGCCTCGATCGAGCTCGGCAACCCGGAGATCCCCAGCTTCTCGGTCAACTTCGGCGCGCTCGCCAATCAGCTGCGCGTATCCATGGCGCGTTCCGGCATGCTGAACGCCACCATGGGCATCATCGCCCAGGGCGAGACCCGCAAGCAGGCGCTGAGCGTCGCCGGCACGCCGGTCATGTTCCACGGTGACCGCTTCCAGCAGGCGACCGGCTCTATAAAGCGCGGCGGCGTCGAACTGGGCTCGGTCACCGGCGCCAGCTTCACCTTCTCGAACAACTACGAGAAGGTGGAGGCCATTCGCGAGGACGGCCGCATCGACGGTGCGGATCCGCTCAAGGCCATGATGACGGGCGAGCTGACGATGCGCTTCGACCGGCTCGACCTCTATGACGCGGCCGTCGACGGCACGCCGATCGACCTGTCGTTCGGCTGGAAGCGCGGCGACTTCAGTCTGATCTTCACCGTCCCGCGCGTGTTCCTGCCGCGCGTGAAGACGCCGATCAGCGGCCCGGGCGGTATCCAAGCGACGTCGAACTGGCAGGCGTCCGGCGCGGGCGGGCACACGCTCACGGCCGTGCTGACGAACGACGTCGCCAGCTACTGATCCCCCTCGAGCGGAGAATGCCCGTGAAGAAGGAAGACACGGCCGCGACCGCGGCAAATGAAACGCCCGCGCCTGCTCCGAAGCCGGTGCCGACCCAGGCGAAGGTCGGCGTGACGCCCGACTTCGCGAAGCTGCGGGTCGTCGATGCCGACACCGGTCGCGCGATCGCACATGTGCTGGAGGCGGACGTCGAGAAGGGCACCGTCCGGCGCTATGCCGTCGAGCACGGCAACTTCGTGCGCGAGGGCAGCGACCTCAAAGTGATCGACGAGGAGCGGAAGATCCGCCTCGAGTGGGTCGAGGGCGCCTGATGCTCGTCGTCAGCAAGAAGGCCGAAGGCCCCGCCTGGCTGCCCGTGATGGGTGCCCAGGTGCTGTTCGACCCGATCGACCGCAAGATGATGCGTGCAGCGCGCCGGGCCGCGGTGAAGGCTCTCCGCGGCGAAGATGCTGCGGAGGCGGACGAGGCTGGCGATGCGCCGGCCAGCGAGCAGCTGGAGGAGTTGGGGGATGCCCTGAGCGTCGCCCTGATCCTCGCCGGAGCGCTCGACTGGAAAGACGTTTGCCGGATGGCCGACGGCGAGGACACCAGCGCCGGTGAACCGCTCCCGTTCAGCCGGGAGAACCTGGAGCACGCGCTCTCCGACCCGCTGATCTTCGACGCGTTCGATCAGGCCTACGTCATGCCGTTCGTGATGCGGGAGCGGACAAAAAACGTCTCCGCCGCCTCTCAGAGTGGCACTGGGGAGGCGGCGACGCCGGAGAGCGGTACTGCCAGCTCACCTGCCAAGCCGGAGAAGGCGGCCGGTGCAAAGCCTGTCCGTACCGGGTCGAAGAGCCCGACACCGCGGAAGCGGAAGGCGTCTGGGAAGTCCTGACGTCCTGTGACCGGCAGCTGCGGGTAGCGGGCATGACGGGCAAGCCGTTCGCCCTGGATTACGCGGCGGTGATGGCCGTCGGCGCCGCGCTGGATGCCGACATGGAGATGCTGGCGGACGTGCTGCCGGCAGCGGAAGCGGCGATCGTCGCGCAGTTCGCCGGCGACGGCGAGGATTGAGGAGGGCCTATGCAGAAGTCCGTCTCGATCCGCATGGGCACGACCGGCAAGGCCGATGTCACCCGCGACTTCACCGAAATGGGCGCCTCTGGCGAGGCGTCCGCGAACCGCTGGAGCAAGGCGTACCAGCGTGCCGGCGAGGACGTAGAAGCCGCCTTGCAGCGCCAGGCGAACGCGGCGGCGAAGATCGCGGCTATCACGCCGCAGTCGCCCGTGCAGATGCGCATCGCGGACGCCAACGGCACCGGCTTCGGTCAGTGGGAGGGTTCCGCCCGCCAGTCCGCCGCAGCGTTCAAGGATCTGATTGCTGCCGAAGAGCAGCTTGATGCCCGCACCCGTGCCCTCGTGAGCGCCATCGATCCGGCATTTGCCGCGCAGCAGCGGTACAATGCCGAGATGCGTGAAGCGGTCGGCCTCTATGATGCCGGCCGTATCAGCCTGGACCAGTTCCTAGCTGCCGAGCAGCAGGCCGCGGCGGTGCTCGACAAGGTGGCCGGCATCACCCGCACCACCGCGCAGGAGACTGCCGATCTGACCGCCATGCAGGCGCGCGTGGAAGCGGCGGCAGGCACTGGCTTTGGTCAGTGGGAAGGCTCCGCCAAGCGGTCTGCGCTGGCGATGGGGGAGCTGCTCGACGCCGAAGAGCGGCTGGAAGCCCGTACCCGCGCGTTGATCGCCGCCATCGACCCCGCTGCGGCAGCCCAGATGCGCTTCGACGCGGAGATGGCGAATGCGCGGGAGATGATCAGCCGCGGGGCGATCTCACTCGACCAGTATGTCGCCAAGCTCCGGCTGGAGCAGGATGCGCTCGACGACGCGACGGCTGCGCACATGCGCGCGAACGTGTCGACCGGACAACTTCGGTCCGGAAGCCAGCAGCTTGCCTACCAGATCGGAGACGTCACGCAGCAGTGGGCACTCGGCACGCCTGCCATGATCATTTTCGCCCAGCAGGGTGGGCAGGTGGTGCAGGCGCTCGACCTCATGACGGGCGGCGCGAACCGCTTCATCTCGTTCATGGCCGGCACCTGGGGCGCTGTCTTGCTCGGTGGGGTGATGATCATCGGGCAGCTGATCAGCCGATCGAACGACGCCAGCACCGCGGCAGATGAGCTGGCGAAGCACCAGCAGAGCCTGTCGGGGATCATCGACAAGACGACTGGCCGCATCAAGGAACAGAACCAAGCGCTGCTGCAGAACGCGATCCTGGCGGCGCGTAAGGATGTGAACGACACGCGCACCGCGTACGTCGACGCGCGCAACAGCTTCGTGAACACTGCCGTGCCTATTCCCGGCCTCGCACAGCTGCAGCAGCAGTTTGCGCGCGGCGAAAAGACTGCGTCGCAGGTATCGGCTGAGCTGGCCAACCTGACCCGGGAATTCAAGTACGGGACGACCGGTTATAAGCAGGTCGAATACCTCCAGGGTCTCCTGAAGGGGGTCGTGGACGCCGCGCGTACGGGCGTGAGCGCGCAGGCACAGTCCCGCCTTCTGAATGGCGGCGGTCGACCCGGCGATGCAGCGATCGCGTTCGGCGACTTCAGCGGCGGCCGCAACGATCCCGCGAACACGACGATCCTGGACGCGCAGGCCCGTCTCCAGGCCGGCAACCTGACGCGCCTCCAGGAGGCGCAGGAAAAGCTGACGATCGCGCGGGAGCAGGCGAAGGAGCAGCTCGACAAGGGGCAGATCACCGAGGCGCAGTACACGTCCCGGCTGGCGCCGCTCGAGGCGGCGGTGAATGCCGCTCGCGAAAAGACGGACCGGCACGGCCAGTCGCTCGCTCGCCAGGCAGCAGCGATGGACGTGAACGCGCAGGCGTCGCTGAACCTCGCGAAAGCCTATCTGGTCGGCGGCGACGCCGCGCTGAGGGCTGAAGCGGCGCGCAAGGGCCTAACGGACGCGACGCGCCGCGGGATCGACACCGATGCCCAGGTGGAGCGCCAGCTGCAGGTGATGGTCGGCGAGCAGGTGGCGAACGGCGCAAAGTCGGTTGCCCAGTTGCGTGATGAGACGGCGGCACGTGCGGCTGTGCGTGCGCAGGTGCTTGCCGGCACGCTCTCTGCCGATGACATGGCGCGCGCGCTGTCGGACGAGGCGGCGCTTCGCCCGCTGCTGAAGCTGCAGACGGTTGCGCAGGGCGAGGCGCTGACGCAGCTGACGGCCGTGATCGAGGCCTATCGCAAGGCACTGGCGGACGCTCACGAGGAAGAGGCGAACAGCGGCGCGGTCCGCGCGACGGACGCCGCCAAGGCGCGGTTCGCAGAAACGATCGCCAGCATCTACGATCCGTCGAAGGATCCGCTCAGCCGCGCTATGGATGCCGCGCGCCGTGCCGCCGAGAGCGAAGCGGACAGCCAGAACTACACCGGCGACAGCCGCAAGCAGTTCGTGGACGCGCGGGTCGACGAGGCGTGGGCGGGCGAGGCGAAGCGTCGGGCCGAATATTACGCCAGCACCGTGGAGGATCAGCGCGATTCGATGCAGCTGGCCCAGCTCGAGCTGGCGCTGTCCGCCGCCAATGACAACGAGCGCGGCCGTCAGTTGGAGAAGCTGCGGACGATCCTTGACCTGAAGCGGCAGGGCGTCGACGCGGACAGCGCCGAGGGGCGCGAGATCCTCGCCAACCAGGAGCGGCTGGACGGGCTCCACACCCAGGCGAAGATCGCGGCCGCCGGCTTCCAGGAGCTGCGCGACTTCGGCAACGACTTCGTGGACACGGTGCTGTCCGAGGACACCTGGTCCAGCTGGGGCAACGCCGGGCGGACCATGCTGAACATGCTCAAGGGCGAGTTCATCAAGCTGGCGCTGCTCAACCCCCTCAAGAACCTGCTGAACGGCGATAAGGCGCTGCCGACCCTGAGCGGCCTTGTCGGCAAGGTCGGCAGTCTGCTCGGCGGTAAGCCGGGGAATAACGCCGCAGGCACCGAATGGTGGTCGGGCGGGGCGACGTACCTTGCGGAGAACGGCCCGGAGCTGGTGTCCCTTCCGCAGGGCTCGCGGGTCACCTCCGCTGGCGAGACGCGCCGCCTGTTTGCCGCCAACGATGCGGGCCAGCGTGCGGGCGGCCTCACCGTCATCGTCAATGCGCAGGACGCCGTGCTGGCGGAGACTGTGCGCGGATGGGTCGCGGAGGGGGTGGGTCTTGCGGCGACGCAGGGTGCCTCGGGCGGCGCAGCGATGGCAGAGGCGAATGATATGGAAGCGTCGTTGCGGCGGCTCGGGCGGTACCGGTGAGCGCGATCGAGATCCCGCACCTTCGCATCAAGTCGTTTGCGCTCCGCCCACGGCTGTTCAGCGGTGAGCAGGAGGGGGCCCTGGGCGGTCCCGACCTGCCGATCCCGCGGCCGGGAGATCGCTTCGCGGTCGACGTGGCGACGACGCAGTTCCGGAACGAAGGCGAGGGCCGGCGGATGGTCGCCGCGCTGTTCGAGGCCAGCAACAGCAGCGCGATCATGCGCATCGTGCAGCCGAACAAGAAGCGGCTGATCGTCGGCAAGACCGTCGTGGTCGACGGCACCGATCAAGGCGGCATGACGCTGTCGCTGCGCGGCCTGGTGCCCGGCGCGGCGCTGACGCGGGGCAACTTCTTCAGCATCGTCCACGGCGGTCAGCGCTACGTCCACATGATCGCCGGCACGGGCTCCGCGATCGCGGACGATGCTGGGCGGATCGCGCTGCCGATCTGGCCGATGCTGCGGTTCCTGACGATCGACGGGGAGCCGGCGGAGTTCGACGCGCCGATGATCGAGGGCAAGCTGCTCGGCTTCGATAAGGGCGCCAGCTTTGTGCGGGCGAAGACCGAGCCGCTGTCCTTCAGCATTCAGGAGCGGGCATGACCTTTCGCCTGACCCCTGCAATGTCGGCGGCGCTGCGCACCGGCCGCTACCCGTTTGCGCCGCTCGTGCGGGTTGCGCTGCCCAGCTACACCCTGTGCCATCTGGTCGGATCGGCAGAAGTCCGGTTCAAAGGCGAGAAGTTCGTTGGGCGCGACCCAAGCTTTGGCATCCTCGCCGCCGCCAGCAACCTGAAGGACGGCGTCAGCGACGAGGCGCCGGACTGGTCGCTGACTTTCGTCCCACCAATCTATGCGGTCGCCTCCGAACTCGCCGATGCGACGGCGCAGGGTGGCGAGGTGGGCGGCTGGCTCGGGCTGATCGACCCCGCGACCGGGCAATTGCTGCCCGAGCCGATCAAGCTGTTCGCGGGCGAGCTCGACGTGCCGCGGATCCGCGTCGGCAGAGGCGCTATCTCGCTGGAGTGGCGCTGCGTGTCCGCACTGGAGCCGTTCCACGATGAGGAGAAGGGCGCTCGCCTTTCCGACAGCTGGCACCAGCTGGTGTGGCCCGGGGAGACCGGCTGCGCGAACATGACCGGCATCGACAAGACGTCGAACTGGGGCGTGGAGAAGCCGCCGTCAGCAGTGCGGTCGACCGGCGGAAGCCTCAACCCTTCCTTCCTGGGGAACATCGGCCTGTGAGCGAGCTTCTCCGCCGCCAGCATGCCGCCCAGGCGGCCGTCGACCGGTTCAAGGGCCAGCCGCTCGCCTATGGCAAGAACGACTGCGCACGGCTGGCGGCATTCGTCCTGCGCAAGATGGGGCACCGGCCGCAGCTGGCGAAGGCGGGCAGCTATAGCACCGCCCTTGGCGCTACCCGCGCGCTGCAGCGGTCCGGCTTCGAGGACCTCGCCGCAGCGATCGACGCGATGGGGCTGCCCCGCATCGCGCCTGCGGCCGCCTGGGTGGCGGACCTGGTGCTCCTGCCGGCGGAAGGGCCGTTCGGCGGCGCGCTGAGCGTCGCGGTCGGGAACGGCCGTGTGCTCGGCTATCACGAAGACGTGGACGGCGCGGACATCCTACAGCCGGTCCAGTATCTCGCCGCCTGGCGGCTCTGAGAGGCAACGATGGCGAAGGCTCTGCGCACCGCGGCGTTCGTGGTGGGTGCGGTGGCGCTGGCGGCGACCGGCGTCGGCGCGGCCGTGTCCCTGGGCGCAATCGCGGCCAGCGCCACCACCGCGACCGTTGCCACTGTCGCCACGGTTGCGCAGGTCAGTGCTGCGGCCCTGTCGATCGCATCCGCCGCCGCCACGCCGAAGGGTTCCCTCGGCGGCAACCCGACCCAGTTCACGATCGACAAGGAATCTGGCCTGCCCTACGCGATGGGGCGGACCTTCTCAGCCGGGAAAGTCGTCCACCGGCAGTATTACGGGCGGAAGAACAGCCTGGAGAGCTGGGTCGCCGTCCACAGCATCGGGCCGATCAAGAGCCTGGGCCCGCTGCAGGTCGAGAAGAAGGCCGTCACCTTCTCCAACGGTGAAGCACAGGGCACGTATTCCGGGTACATGTGGCTGGACGAGCAGCTCGGCGCCTGCCCGGAGGCGCGGGCGCTGCGTGGGCCGGAGGGCGACTTTCCCGGCTGGAACGCGGCGTCGAAGCTTTCCGGGCTCGCAGCCGACCTGTGGACGCTGAAGTTCGACAGCAAGGGCAAGAAGTACCCGAACGGCGTACCCGAACGCGGACGGATACTGGAAGGCGTGTTCGTCTACGATCCGCGCCTCGACAGCACTTATCCGGGCGGCTCTGGCCCATGCAGGCTGGGGCAGGAGGAGACCTACGTCTATAGTGAGAGCCCCCCGCTGCAGGCGATCACCTGGGCATATGGCCGGATCCAGAATGGCGTCCTGATCGCCGGCGGTGGCATGAAGATCTACGGCATCGATCTCGCGCCCTTCGTAGAATGGGCGAACGTCTGCGACGCCAACAACTGGAAGGTGGGCGGCATCGTCTACACCAGCGCCGACAACGGCTGGGACATCCTGAAGATGATCTGTCAGGCAGGAGGCGGCGAGCCGATGCCCGTAGCCGGGCAGCTGTCCGCCACCTTCAACGCGCCGCGTGTGTCGATCGGCCGGATCACCAGCGCCGACATTATCGGCGATGTCGACGTGCCGGGCACCGCGTCCCGCCGCGCTCGCCGCAATACCGTCATCTCCTGGGTACGGCTGGAGAGCCACGGGTGGGAAATGGTGCCGCTGAACGCAATCGCGATCCCCGACTATGTCGCGGTCGACGGCGGCAGCCGGTCGAAAGAGTTCAAGTTCCCGCTGGTTCAGCAAGTCGATCAGGGTGCGCAGCTGGGCCTCTACGAGATCCTGAACCTCCGCGAGCTGGATGGCATTCTTCTTCCCTGCAAGGCGACGATGATCGGGTATCGGCCGGGCGACTGCTTGACGGTCGACATTCCGGAAGCGGCGGTGATCGAGCGCGACGTCGTGCTGCGGCTGCGCGAGATCGACATGGGCACCGTCGGCGTGACCTTCACCTGCCGGTCGGAGACGGCGTCCAAGCACAGCTTCGCGCTGGGGCAGAGTGGCACTGCGCCGCCGACGCCGGATCTGTCGGTGCCGGAGGTCGACCTCTCGGCACCAGCCGCGGGGGACTGGACTGCAACCGGCACGGTGTTGAGCGCCAACGGCGTGTCGGTGCCGGCGCTGATCGTCACCGGCTCGGCCGACGAGCGCCCGATGGCTGGCGTGCTGTTCGAATACCGGCCCTATGTGGCCGGGGCGGATCCGGAGGCGAACTGGAGCGGCGGCGGTCTCGATGGGCCGGCAATCGTCCGCAAGGAGATCACCAGCGTCACCTCCGGCACCCAGTACGAGGTGGCGGTGCGGTACATGGTCGGTGGCGCGTACAGCGACCGGCTGGTGCTGGGGCCGGTGACCGCGGGCGTGTTCGCGATCGAGGATCCGCTCACGGCGCCGGCCAATCCAACCGCCAAGCAGAGCGCGCCTCTCAAGGTGGCCCTATCGTGGCAGAATCCGAAAGCGGAGGTGTTCGACTATGCCACGATCATCGCCGACGGCGTCGAGAGAGCAGATCAGATCGTCGGCGGCCTCGGGGCGATCATGACCGCGACCTTGGACGCAGCCATAGGCACGCACAGCTATGCGGTCCGCGCTTACGGCGAGGACGGCTCGACGGCCACCAGCGCCACGGTTCAGGTGACCGTCTCGTGAGGGTACTGGGCGGAGCCGCCGGCACACGCAAGGACGGGCGATTGGATCCGGCGGTACCCGCCGATGGCAACAACGGTGTCAACGGCTGGACGCCGGTGCTCGCGCCGGAGGCTGATGGCACCCGCACGCTCCTTAAGGTCATGGACTGGCTGAGCGGCGGCGGGACCAAGCCGCAGACGGGCATGTACCTGTCCTCGGGCGGGTACGTCACGGACAAGGCGCTGGCGTTCAACTTCAACGCCGCCAAGCGCGTCGTGGCCCGGTCCGCTGCGACCAACAGCAGCGGCGTGGCGACGATCACTTTCGGGGTGACGCCGCCGTACGCCGCGCCGCCGGCCGTGGTGCCGCTTCCTGCCACCACCAACGTGCTGTCGGGCCCGACCATGACCCGGATCACCAACATCACTGCCACCGGCTGCACCGCGACGGTGAGCCAGCAGGCAATCCTGACCGGTGTGGTGTCCGCCCTCTCGGGCGCCACCGCCAACGTGCTGGTGATCGAAGCCTAAGCCCAAGAGGGGAACGCAATGCCCGTCCAACAGACGTTCGCCGCGTCGCGCAATGCGACGTGGGCGCCCACGCTTATCTATGAATATCGGGGGCCGGCGCTGCCGCTCGATGGCGCGCGGATCGACATGCAACTGCGGCTCTATCCGGGGCAACCGGAGGACGCGAAGCTGACGCTAACGGCGATCGCCTTCACCGACGCGCTGAAGAGCGGAACGGCCGGTGCCGACGACGAGGTGCGCGAGCTGACTTTGTCGCCATCGATCGAGCCGGGGTCGGCGGAAGCTCCCGAGCCTAACACGCTGCGCGCGCTGCCGGGGTTGCATGAGCCCGAAGCCGGCGACCCGCAAACCTTCGCCTTCGACATCCTCATCATCTACGCCGACGAGGTCTCCGAGATCCTGTCGAGCGGCCAGTTCATCGTCTCGCCGGGAGTGACCATCGCATGACGGAGATTATCAGGGCGGCTGTTGCGGGGCTGCGCGGGCCGGGGCTGACGGCCGATCAGCTGGCACAGGTGGATGATGCAATCGATCGCACCGGAGCTGCCGCGGCCCGCGCGGAGGAAGCTGTCGTAGCAGCCGAAGAACTAATCGCCACGATCACTCTCGACCCGATCGAATACGGTCTGTCGGGCTACAGCTACTTTCGGGTGGACGAGGACTTCGTTGTCCTGCGCGGTACGCTCACCACCGGCGAGGAGCTGATCGAGGGCGTCCGGGTCGCAACCGCTGCGGCCGACTTGGAGGCTACGATCGGCATTCTCGATCCTGTCGAATTCGAACTTGGCGAGTGGAAGTGGTTCGAGATGGACGAGGACGGGCGCGTGCTTACCGGCGCGGATGACCAGGGACGTGTCTGGATCGACGGTGTGCGGGCTTCGACCCTGGGTTCTGGCGGCGGCGGTTATGCCAAGGGCGGTGGCCCATCGATCTACTTCGCCTCCGCCGACGCGCCGCAGTACCAGAAGGACCGGGCTGACTACATCCTTGGCGGAAGCAATGACGACGTCGTCATCCAGTCGGTCATCAACAGCCTGCCGATTCTGCCCGACCACGAGCGGTCGAAGGTGCTGGTCACCGGCGCTCGCGCCGGGCTGATCCACCTGAGCAATCGGATCAATATTTCCCAGCGCCTCATCGCCCCGGCCGGCTCGGTGCTCACGATCTCCGGCGATGGCTGCTCCAGCTGGCGTCCGATCGACACCGTCGATGCTCAGTATGAGGGCGGCACGCTGATCTACTCCACCGACCCAACTGGGCGGATCATCGAATACCCGCAGTACACCGGCCAGCGCACTGACAGCGGCGAAAACAACACCATCCCGGCTTCCCGTGTCACCCTGGAGGACATCGAGCTTCGGGTGCTGAACCCGCTCACCACGCAAGGATCCTCGGCCTTGGATTTGCGCGGCATGACGACGGGCATCGTCAACAACGTGAACGTCTTTTGCGACTTGCACAGCGCCAGCCCGACGCCTCGCATCTCGACTGGCTTCGATCTGCGGGCCGGAGCCCGCTCGGATCGCAAGCAGGTGCACAACATCCACAGCTTTTTCTTCCGCGACTGGGGCTACCAAATCGCCACCACCCACGTCAGCGGCAACCTGCTGGTAGCGGGCAGTGTCTCAGGGGGCACGTCCCCATGCTCTTTTGGCATCCAGTCCGACCAGAACGTCGTCTTGAGCAACCTGCACGCCTTTTCGTCGAGGATCGGTGTGAAGGCTCTTGGGGATGAAATCGTCGTGATCGAGAACATCATGTTCGAGAGCGTTTCTGACCCCGTCCAGTTCTACAAGGCTGACCGGCCCCCGACCATCAAAGAGGTCCGGCTCAATCATGATGTGGAATGGACCGGCCAGCTCACCTTGTGCGACGTGCCGCTGGCAATCAAGAATGAGAGCCCGCTGCTGCGGTCCCGCCAGCAGGGCACGCTGACGATCCCGGCCGGACAGACGAGCGCTTCCGTTGCACACAACCTGATCGGTCCCGCCCGGCGCAAGGGCGCTACCCCCGGCGGCAATCCTGGGGGCGACTGGTGGGTCACGATCGACGCCACGAACATCACCGTCACCACTGCAAACCCGGTCCCGGCTGACACGCCGTTCGACTGGTACGCCCACGCCGCCTGAAGGAGCTGCACCATGAAGTTCGAAAAGATCCCCGGCTTCCGCTCGGGCCGCACTGACCTGCCGATCGCACAGCGTCACAAGCTGATCGACGCAGGCACGATCGGGCTATACCGCGCGACGCACGCCTGGGGCTTCCCGTCAATGGCCTCGCCCGTTCCGGCCGGCGGCAACCTGGTCAACTACGTCCGTGGTGGTGCGCCGATCGTGAACAGTCCGAACGACCGCCTTTGGTCGGCATCGTCGGGCGTCAATATCCCCTCTGGCAGCAAGAGTGCCTCGCTGGCACTTCCGGCATCGTGGCAGTTGCCGGCGAACATGTCGCACTATGCGATCGGCTTCTTCGCCAAGATCTCCACGGCAGGCATCGGGGGCGCGGACAACGCCCAGGTAATGGGGCTGCGCAACGCGAACGGCCGCCAGTGGGGCCTGCACCTGAAGTACGCGAACAATGCTTATACCGGCGTGACGGTGCTCACGTTCAACGGCACCGAGTTCAACATGACGAACGTGCTGCCGACCGATGGGGCGATGCACCATTACGTCATCGAGTTCATCGCGAACGGCGCGACCTATAGCGCGAAGTTCTGGATCGACGGCACGCTAGCGTACACGGCGAACGAGCAATCCTATTCGGGTAGCATCGTGCAGCCCGGTGGCGTCCCTGCGATCGGCTATTTCTACAACGTCGCGAGCTCCACGATGACTGCCGGATTCTCAATCCCTTGGATCTGGATGCAAAACCTGTCCGCGCCCGGCTCCAAGACGCTCGCGCAAATGATCACCCAGGATCGAGCCATCAACGGCGGCAACTTCAGCTGACGCGGAGCCCGGCGCGTACCGAGCAGGGAGACCTCCCATGAACCCACTGTGGGGAATGTTCGCGGTGCTGGTAGGCACCTTCCTGCCCGTGTCGCTGACGCTTCGCGCCTTCGCGCAGGTATGTCACGACCACCAGCTCGGTCTGTGGCATCCGGTCAACGTCTACCGCTGGATCAAGATCTCGCTGATCGTGCCGCTGCTCGTTCTGATCGCGCCGGCCGGCGTGTTCGTCATGTTCGGCTGGGGTGATGAGGCAATGGCGGTGCGCATCGTCACCTTCCTGGCGTCGCCACGGGGGGTGATGGTGGTCGCTGGCCTTCTGACTGCGGCTTTCATCGTCGACAAGGAGCGGCCGCGGATGAACGACCAGCTCACCCGAGAACCGACGTCAAGCGAGCACCGCACCAAGATCCAGTTCCGGCACGACACCATGATCGTCATCATCCTGTTCGGGCTGGCGCTCGCCTGGGCGGCGGCAGCCTGATGGCCGGGCAGAACATGGTCGCGGCCGCAGTGGGGCCAGCCGCGATCGCGTTCCTCGGTCTCAACGTGGCGATCATGCCGTCGCTGTTCGGCGTCTCCGGTGTTGTGCTCGGCCGCTACATCGCGCAGTCGGTCCGGCGGGAGGGAGAGGAGCGCGTCACCAGCCGCACGAGCATCGCGCTCACCGCGTTGTTCGGGCTCGGGATGGTTGCGATCTCTGCGGACATGGAGCTGACGCCATTCCGCGCGCTGGGCGTGGGCGCCGCATCCGGCTTCATCGGCCTTGGCCTGCTGGAGTTCATCGCGGCCCAATTCTCCGACCGCCTTCGCGGCGCGATCGACGGCTTCTTCAACCCGCGGAAGTAAGTCGCCCCGGCCCTTCGTGTGCTGCCGGGAGCCGGGGCGAAAGCGCGACAAGGGAGGGCGCGCTCAGCCAAACGTTGCTACTCAAGTGTGGCCGAACGATGGGCCCGGCAGACAAAAAACGCTCCGCCCGCCAAGGCAGACGGAGCGTTCCCCCAAGGGAGCGGGGATGTCGGCTCAGCAATGCGACCGAGCGCGATCACCGTTCTTTGCTGAGCGAGTGTGACGGCGCAATGACTAGTGCATGATGGGTGGCGCGTTTTGGGACAACGCTTCCCGCCCGATCCAGTGAACGCTGACCCTGCACCAGCCTCAGTAGCTTACCCTCGTTGATGAGGAGACGTCGGCTGGCTGGCCGGTCACGCGCTCCCATTCCCGCAACTGCCCCTCGTGGCGAAGGCGCCTAGCCTCGCGTCGTTGAGCCGCTCGGTTCCGCTGCAGCTTGTACCAGAGAAGCGCGACCAGGGCGGCGGCTGCAACCGCGATGAAGACCTTCAACAACATGCGACACCTGTAACCTCAGGCGACGAATTTTGCGCACCGCAACATGAACCGGACCTGTCTCACGATGGGACCTGCGCCTGCTGTGATCTTGAAAGGACATACCATGACAAAGACGGCGACCCAGCGGGTCGACGAGGTGATCGCGCGCGAGGGTGGGTATAGCAACCACCCCGCTGATCGCGGCGGCCCAACGAACTTCGGCATCACCGAGCAGGTGGCGCGCGCCTATGGGTTCCGAGGCGACATGCGCGTCCTGCCGCGCGCGACGGCGGTGGAAATCTACCTCAAGCGCTATTGGAGCGGCCCGGGTTTCGACAGGGTGGCGCAGCGGGACGCAGCAATCGCTGCCGAGCTGTTCGACGCTGGCGTGAACATGGGCCCGGCCTGGGCGGGCAAGTTCCTGCAGCGCGCGCTGAATCTGCTCAACAACGAGGCGAAGGCCTATCCGGACATTGCGGTGGATGGTGGCGTCGGCGCCATGACATTGGCGTCGCTCGACGGCTACCTACGCCAGCGGAACAGCGGCGAGGGCAGGGCGGTCCTGCTGTGGCTGATACGCTCCTTTCGAACCGGCCGCTATGCGGAGATCGCCGAGGCGAACCGAACGCAGGAGGTGTTCCTGTACGGCTGGATCGCGCGCCAGGTACGGGAGGCGGCATGAGCTGGGCTGCGCTGCTGCGCGTCTGGTGGCTCGCACCGATGTTGCTGCTCGGCGGCGGCTGGTGGCTGGAGAGCCGCGGCCACGCCGACACACGCCTCACCCTGCGCAACGAGCGGGTCGCCTGGAAGGGTGCGCTGGATGATGCCGAGAAGGCGCGTCTGGCGGCAGAGCGCCGCTACGCCAGCCACATCGCCCAGGCCGCTGCCGCCTACGCCGCCGACCTCGCGGCGCGCGAGCCGATCATCGTTCGATCCACCAACTCCGTGAGGGAATATGCGCAGACTGATGCTGGGCGTGTGCTGTGCCGCGATGCTGACCGGGTGCGTGCAGTCGACGTCCTCGATGCCGAGCTTGCCAAAGCTGCCGGAACCACCGGCAGCGGCGCTGGAGCCGTGCGTCCCGACGCCGCAGCACCGGCAGGCGGACGGTAGCGCCACTGCCGCCGACGACGACGAGACGATTCGAGACGGGCGGTTCGACCTGGCGGCGTGCGAGGCGAAGCGGCGGCTGCTGGTGGAGGCTTGGCCTACGCCGCAGAAGCGGTGAAGCAGCTAAAAAAAGGCCCCGCCTGCACGAGCGGGGCTGGTTCAGGCGGGGAACTACTCAAACCGGTTGCGCGCGATCATCAACGGGTGGGCCTGGTGCGAAGTTCCGCGCCTGCGCCCACATCAAACGCTCGCTGGCCATGGAAGGAAGGCCGCTCGGGCCCGATCAACGGTCGGGCTTGCGGCGCTCGATCTCGCCTCTCAACGCTTCGATAACGGGATCACCAACGTCGCCGATGGTCTGTTGGTAGGCCTTCAATAGGTCGTCATCATCCCGTGGCAGGAATGCTTTCCTACCGTCGCCGATGTCGTACAGGTGGTAGACGTAATTCGGGCCCTTCCCGATCTCGCCCGGTACGTCACGGGAGACTACTGGTGCCGTTACTCGCCGGTAGGCATAGACCACAGCGGCTTCTTCGGTGTTCTGTCCATTTAGGGGGCCGCCATAAATCGGGTAACTAGCCAACTTATGATTATCCTGCCTCATGCGCCACCTCGGCGGGATGCGAGAAATGCCTGCACGTCAGCGGCGCTAAACATCGGTACCGTCGATATGTTTCTGGTCTGGTGCAGCCGCCGCAGCAGGATATCGATATCAGCGACGGTCAGCCCGCTCGACGCGTCGATCACCGTGTTGTTATCGGCGTATCGCTTTCGGAAAGACTCTAGCCGCTGGAAGGCTGCGTCAAGTGCTGCGAAGTCGGTCATGTGCTCACTCCTCGAAGTCGCGCGCTCATCCCAACGTCCTCTCGATCCTTGTCTAAACTGCGCTCCGGGCACATGAGGCGCAAGGTCGCACTGGGCTTATATCCGCTCGTCAGCTTCCCTGCTCGGGCTCACCAGGGCTCCGGGCTTCTGCGGCGTCTATAGCTTTCAGAAGGTGATCGAAGCTGGATACATTCTCCACCGGATACGCACGTTTGAACCCAGCGCCGAGAACTTCGAGGTCTCGCTGGCAGAGCAACCCGACGGCCACGACACGTTTCGACCGTTCCATTACCACTATCCTGTTAGTCGAAGCTTACTTGCGCTGGCATTTGCCGGAGGCGCAGGCGCCACATCATGGAGGAGATCTCCTCGGGATTGCGGTGTAGCCGGTTGGCGATTTCCGGGACAGGGTGGCCTTGCTGAAGCTGGTTCCGAAGCCCGGTGATGTCGGTCTGAGTCCATCGACGATGCGGGTTCATCGCTCAACCCCGCCTTGAAGCACGGGCGAGCTGCGCCCGGGTTCCCGCACGGTCAGATTACGCATTGCATCTTCGCGATCCGAGGCGTTCTCAGGCGAAGCCCCGGTCGGGGTTCTCACTCATCAACCGGTCTTGTTCGGTTCGCAGGTTCATTGCCCGTTGCTTCAGGGCCGCATTCCTCAGTTTCCGAGCATCGGAGCGCTCCGCGGTGTCAGCTTCCTTCGCCCATGCCACAGCCGCAACCGCGGCAACTCGCCGGCTGTTCTCCAAAGGAGCGGACGTTGCGAGTGCTAGCTGGCGGGCTTCTTGAGCCCGACAGAACGTGAGCGATAGCGTCATGAAAGTTCCTTGATCACATCGTGCCAAGGGCAGCGCGACGCTTCATGAACTGAACGGCTGGGAATCCAGTTCGGGCCCGCTTCCCCGAATATTTGCAAATAGCGAGACTCATTTCCCTTCCCGCTGGAGCTTCGGTGAGGGGAAGAATCACATGCGATACCTGCTGCTGGCCGTAATCCTCGCCGTTGGCCCTGCCAACGTGAACCCATGCAATGCTGCGTCCGGGGCACTGGTCGCTTGTTGCAAGACGTGCTCCAAGGGAAAAGCGTGCGGGAATAGCTGCATCGCACGTGATAAGACCTGCCATCGGCCGCGGGGGTGCGCCTGCGATGGCTAATAGGGACGACTCAATGTCTCAAGACCGGCCCGACATCTTTGGACTTTTGACGCGGATTGCCGTGGCTTGGCTTAACAATCCAAGGCACCAGCTCCCGGCCGATGAAGTTCCAACACTCATTGAGCAGATCCACAAGGGCCTAGCAGCTGTTCAGGCTGATGTTCCGGAAGTGAGCGAGAATCCGAGACCGACGGCGTCAGGACACATCCCGGCCGTGACCGTCAGTGAGTCTCTAGCGTCAAAGGACCACATCCTCTCGATGATCGACGGAAAGCCGTACAAGTCGCTGCGCCTGCATCTGGCGGCGTACGGCCTTACGCCGGAAGAATACCGGACACGCTATCGTCTGAAGCCCACCTACCCGATGGTTGCGGAAAACTACTCTGCCGCTCGGCGGCAGATCGCCATAAGGATGGGCCTGTCCGAGTTTCGCAAGAAGGTCTGATCTGCTGCCTGGGCTACATCAGCGTCTGCACTGATGCCGCTTCCAGTACCGGGACCAGCGGAGAACCGTCCCGGTGGCAACCATCGCGCAGGAAATATCGCCTGCGGACGGTGAAACGCACCAGGCGCCCGTTCTGCTGCCAACCGCTGGCCCGGTCGAGGCGCAGCGCAGCGTCGGCCCGCGCACCAGAACATGCCCCTGCTTGCTCTTGCCGGTGGCGGTTCCGAGTAGCCGAACGAGCGCCTGCCGCGCTTGCTCGGCGGTCGCGCGCGGGCAAGGCTGGTTGCTCCGGCAGCTACGATCGGACTCGCGCGCGGCGATCCCGGCTATCCGTAGGCGCGGCCCCTCCTTGCACCAGACCGGGCCGTCGCCATCCCAGACGCGGGTCGGCGTGCATGTGAAGATCTGGCCGGCGGGGATGACGGTTGCGGCGATCGCGGCGAGGAGGAGCATGGCGGCCCGCTAGCTGGCTGGATTCGCGTCGTCCACCATTAGCACAGTTTGGTAAGCTCTATTGCTCGGCCGATACTGCTGTCGATGTTACCACCGTCATGGGCCTGAACGTGAGCTGGAGCGTTGAGAACCGGGGGGATGCCGCCGCATCAACAAGTCGAGCGCCCCACCTGGATCGACGCTCACAAAATGGAGCTAAGATCATGGCACGTAGAATCCTCACTTTGCTACTCATTTCCGGCAGCGTCATGGTGGCAGCCTGCAACACCGTCGATGGTGCTGGGAGAGACGTCGAATCCGTTGGGGACACGGTGGCAAACACCGTCAACTGACGCGGCAGGCCAACGAAGACCGGGACCGGTGGGCGCGTCCTACCGGTTCCATTAGCGCCACTGTGACAGCCTAGGACACGCGGGCCGCTCATCCATGTCTAGGATGCCCCGATTGCCAGCTTCGCCGCCGAGAACAATCAGAAGGGGGAGGGGATAAACGTTCCGTCTCCAGCGCCAGCGCATTGAGGTTGTGAACCTGGGACCGCACCGGGACCGCAAATTGCCGGATGTTCCTCAGTCGTTCCGCCCGGTCGGCCGTTTCAGGTGGGCGTTTCCTCTCTGCTGACGCAACGTTAGCTGCAATCGCACTGCAGAGGTCAGGGGTTCGATTCCCCTCAGCTCCACCACCCCTTTCGCCGCCGGATCGCCGGGCGGCACGCCACCCGGGACATTGCAGGAAACCGGCACGCCTGCTTGAAGGCTCCGGTGCCTTCGGCTCTCAGTGCCGGTGTTCGCGGCGCAGCCGGTAGCGACCTTCCGAATAGACGTCGAACAGGCCCTCGATGGCGGGGTGCTCGACCGGCTCGTCGCTCTCGTCGACCACCAGGTTCTGCTGGCTCACATAGGCGATGTAGCTCGCCTCCGCATTTTCGGCGAGCAGGTGGTAGAAGGGCTGGTCCTTGCGCGGGCGGATCTCTTCCGGGATCGCCTCATACCATTCGTCGCTGTTGGCGAAGACAGGGTCGACGTCGAAGACGACGCCGCGGAAGTCGAACAGGCGGTGGCGGACCACGTCGCCGATGGAAAAACGGGCATGCGCAACGGGCGGCATCGCCACCGGCGCATCGAGCAGGTTCCGGGGCTCGGACATTTCGATCATGCACAATATCTAGTCCCGGGAGAAAAAGGCACAAGGAGGCGCTTGCACTCCTGAACGCTTTGGCCTAACGGCGACCGCTCGCTGACCGGCGCGCTGTTTCTTCTCAGGAACGGATCGCGCCAAACCTCTGCGGAGAGGTGCCGGAGTGGTCGATCGGGGCGGTCTCGAAAACCGTTGAGCCCGCAAGGGTTCCGAGGGTTCGAATCCCTCCCTCTCCGCCAGAGCTTGTTATTTTTCAGCGACTTATTGGACTCGGCAGCGGTGCTGCCCAAGCCATGTCCACTTTCGTAGCGGCTCTCGGCGGACGGCGGTGAACGCTTGGCATCTGAAGCCAAAGCTCATCATCAGTGTGGGTCTGTCGATCGCCGACTACAGAGTTTTCGTTCCTTCGGCTGTGCTAGAGCCTCCCTCTTGGCGTAGACTCATAAGTTCCGGAGTCACAGCCGCATTGAGGCGAGCCGGACCATGGCGAGGAAGTCGGCTGCGAGCTCGTCGCAGCGGTGGCGACGCGGCGGAAGTGCTTCAGCTTGGAGAAGAACCTCTCGATCAGGTTGCGCTGGCGATAAAGTCGCTTGCTGAAGCAGGGCTTTCGAGCACCGATTGCTCTTGCCGGTATGTTTGGGCGTGGCGCCGCGGTCTTGGCTCAGCTCGCGGATGCGGTCGGCATTGTAAGCCTCGTCAGCGGGCGCGATGGTGCGCGGGGCCGTAGCGCCCTGGCAGGTCGCCAAGGCGCACCGGACCTCAGCACCCAAGGGCACCTCAGGCGACCTGAATGGGGGTGAGCACCGCGGCCGTGCGTTCGGCGAGGTCGTTGATGACCGACAGGTAGCGTTGGAAGTGCGGCGTCGCCCGGTGCGCGGCGACGGCGTCGGCATCGGCGTAGAGCTCGTCGAGGACGAAGCGCGCGGGGGCGACCTGATCCTGCCACAGGTCATATCGCAGGTTTCCGGGCTCGGCGCGGCTCAGGCCGATCATTTCGTCGAGGAGGGTGCGCAGTTCCTCCGCCTTGCCCGGCTTGGGGACGAGGGTGGCCATGATCTTGACGTGAGTGGACATTGAATTGCTCCTTGTCAGTGGGGTTGCGCCGGCGGAGCGCGGTCGAAGCGCTCCGCCGGTCGGGCGCGTGTTCACGCGCCCGTGCGCTGGCGATCGAGCGCTTCCACCAGGGCGGCGGCGATCCGGTGATCCGAAGCCGGGTTCTGGCCGGTGATCAGCTCGCGGTCGACAACGACGTTAGGCTCGAAATCGACCGGGTTGGTGGTCACCACGCCACCCGCGGCTTCAAGCGCGGCGGGCATGTCGAAGGGCAGTTTGCCATGAAGCAGATGCTCCTCGGCGACGTGCTCCTCGCTCGCGGAGAAAACGGTCATTCGATAGCCGGCATAGATCCAGTCGCGGGCGTATTCCGCCGCCTCGGCCTTGTTTCCGGTGACCAGCGCGGTGCGGAAGGCGCGGGCCTGCGGCAGAGCGGCGGTGACCGCGATCGGACCGTGGCAGAGGAGCGCGGTCGGCTTTGCGCGCTCATGGAAGTGGCGCAGGATCATGCCCATGTCCTCGTCCTGCATTAGATCGACGGCGGGGGCGTGGCCGCCCGGCACGAACAGGCCGAGGTAGCGGTCCAGCCCTTCCTCCACGGCCGAGCGCAGCGTGCGTACCTGGTTCATCGTCGGATCATCGGCAAAGAAGGTCTTCGCGCGGTTATAAGCAGCTTCGTCGCCGCCAAAATGATCGACCGAGTCCGACGCTACGTCGATGTGCGGCTTGGTCCCGTGGGGCGTGGCGAGCACCACGTCATAGCCGGCATCAATCAGCGCCAGCACCGGCACCACGGTTTCGTTGAGATATTGCCCGATCACGGCTGAACCGCCGCCCTGAAGCTCGATGCGGGTCGCGTTGGAACCGGTCACGAGCACTGTACCCTTGGTCATGTGAGCCTCCGTTTCACGCCCGCTTCGCTGCGGGACGAGGGCAAGATGACGCTCCACGAGACATTGCAGAAGTTTATCTTGTGCATTCAAGATATGCCGCGCACGCTATAACACATGCGGTATGACCTGAACCTGCTGCCGATCTTCATCGCCCTGATGGAAGAGCGCAGCGTGACCCGCGCCGCCGAGCGGCTCGGCATGACGCAGCCGGCGCTGTCCAACGCGCTCGCGCGGCTGCGCCTGATGATGAAGGATCAGCTTTTCGTGCGCGAGCGTTACGGCATCCAGCCGACCGCTATCGCGCTGGATCTTGCGCCGGCGATCGCGGAGGCGCTGGCGAGGCTCGATGACGCTGTGCTTGGGCAACAGGAGTTCGATCCTGCGCAGGCGGAGCGGCTGCTGACGATCGCGCCCAACGGGTATGCCGAGTTCGTGCTGGTGCCGGCGATCGTCGCAAGGCTTCAGCAGGTGGCGCCCGGCATCAGGCTGCGCCTGACCCCGTATGGCAACGATCTGACGGACACGGGGGTTGTCTCCGGCACGACGGCTCTGGTGCTCGGCCGGATTGTCGATCCGCCCGACAATCTGGTCGTCCAGCATGTGATGGACGAAGGGCTCGCCTGCATCGTCCGTGCGGATCATCCTGACATAGGCGGCGGCATCACGCGCGATCAGTTTGAGTCGTTGAGGCACGTCAATGTCGTGCCGCCGGGTCGGATGCGCGCAGGGCTGTTCCAGGCACTGGCTCAGCAGCAGCTGAAACGCGACGTCGCCATCTCCGTAACCAACTTCTTCGCCGTCGCGGAGATGGTGGCGGTGACCGATTACTGCGCCACTCTCCCCAAGCTGATCTGCCGACGGCTGGAAAACGATTCGCGCCTCAAGGTCCTGGCTCCGCCTGTCGATCTTGGAACCTTCCCCGTGGAAATGGCTTGGCATGTTCGATACCGCCACGATCCCGCCCACCGTTGGTTGCGAGCGCTCATTTCTGATGTGGCGGCCAACGAGCTTTCGGTGGCCTGATTCCGACGGAACGATAGGACGAGGCGGTCAGGGGAGCCGCAACAGTCGTGCTGCCTGCCTGCGGCTAAATAGCCTTCACCAGCGAAAGCGGGTGAACCGGAAGTTCCGCTCAGGCGGTCCAGCGCGACGTGCGCCTGCGGAGCGCGTCAATTCGACACAGGATCAAGTGTCTGAAGTTGGACGACCCGTGCAGGGCGCTGAATGACCGAAACTAGGTCTTTTCAGCCGCTTGGCCACCGGGAGGGAGGGGCAACCGCCTCGTCATGATTTGCGCGGATTTGTTATGGGTGCGCGGAACCGTGCGTCCGAAAATATTTTTGTCCCATCCCGTCAAGCGAGTCCGTCTTTAACCTAGACGAGTTTGCTCCAGGGGTGCGGATTGCTGCCCCTGCGACGTGTTCCCAAATGAACTTCGCGCTGTTTTTACGTTGATGGTCGAAGATGCGAAATGGCGTCGAATCATCCACAATAAGACTCGCCAAGGTATGATTGGGTATTAAGAACTCTCAAAGTCTATTGTCACGACGGCTTAACAAGTGCGTTGCACTCTCTCTATTGAGGTGATCGTACGACGCCTCGCAAAGGAGGAGTCTCTGCATGAAGAACTTGGATGATGTCCACTGGGCGTCGCTTTTTTCTCTGTCCCTCGTCGCTTCTGGTGCCCTGCTGCAGCCATCGGCCGCACAGGCACAGGGCTGGCCGGCGCCGGTAGCACCCCTTCCAGAGATGGCGACGGCGTTGGACAAGCGGTTCCAGCCGGCCGTCGATTTCGACACCGACGTCTGCTTCAACGTTCCGGCGGTGAACGCTTCGGGCGCCGTCAGCGGCGGGGCGTCGACCTATGCAACGCGCCCGCCGGCTTCCTGCCGCAACCCCAATTACTTGGCGACCAGCAACGTCTACGTGCGCGCGCGCTGCAACAACGGCTATTGCGCGCGAGTCTACAGCTACTTCTGGCAATCGGATTTCTCCCACGCCTTTGACTGGGAATCCATCATCGTGTGGACGACCGACCAGGGCACGAACAGCAAAGTGGTGGGCGTCACGCGCGGCGATCACGGCGATTGGGACACTCGTGCTACGAGCGGTGGCCAACTCCGCTTCCAGAGCGACGCGAGCGGCGAGCATGTAAAGCTGGTGTTTCACTACGAAACCTGGGGCTTTTCGCACCTTTGGCGCTTTTCCAAGACCGACAACGGCGACGAGCCGCCCGAGAACGGCACCGGCCGGTGGGTGATCCAGCCGCTGGTCAGCTGGAACGGCTATCCGTCGCGCAGCGTGCGCGGCGCCGTATCGGGCGACGTGTTCGGCGGCGCAAACTTCGACAACAAGGACTCGCGCTTTGCGGGCGTGCTCGCCGCCGCGCTCAACACCGGCATCACGCCGGGCTTCAATCCGAACCTCGATTCCGGTCCGAACTCGCCGGGATGCCCGGCCGGCTCGACCATCTGCTGAGCCGACTGTCGCCGCGAGCATTGCGGCGGCGAATGCGTTGCGGATCGGCTGGCCGGGCGGTTCAACCGCCCGGCCAGCCCTTGCTTCTGGGAGTTTCGATGCAAGCACATCGCGAACAGCGCGGTAGCATGCCGATGCTGGGGTGGGCGGCGGCGGCGGTTCTGGTCGTCGCAGGGATTTGGTTTGTGCAGTCGGAGGAGGAACCGGCGGAGGTCGAGGGGATCGTGATCCAGCGCCCGACGGCCGCTTCACCCCGCCTTTCGCCGCCCCGAGCCGCTATGGCCGCGCCGGCAGCGACGCTGCCGACCCCGCCAGACACGGTCGTGGGCCATGTCCGCGAAGCCTATCCGCTGCTGACGGACGTCGAGTTCGGCTGCGATGCGCAGGGCTGCGGCGTCACGGCAACGATCCCGCCGCCGACCGACACGGCGTTCCTGGAGAAGCGGCAGGAAATGCTGCTCGGCGGCCTCGCCCGGCGGATACAAGCGGACGGATACCGGACCTTGGGTCCCGTTCAGATGGAGGAGGTGGGCGACAATCTCTTCCACATTCGCTTGGCAGTGGCGCTTGCGCAAACCCGATAGAAGGGGCGGGGCAGGCGAAGGCACCGGAGGACGCCAGGCGTCCTCCGGTGCTTCCTTGCGGGTGCCTCAGAACTCCGCGCTTACCCCGAGCGCGAAGGTACGACCGCTGGTGGTGTAGACCTCCCGGCGCTCGGCATCGAGCAAGCTGGAGAATTGCTCGATCGGCTGGTTGGTCAGGTTGATGCCCTCGGCGATCAGGCGGACGTTGGGCAGCAGGTTGACATGCGCCTGGAAGTCGACGTTGTTGGTCGCCTTGATGCCGCCGCCCGAATTCGCGAGCGCGTTGCCAGCGCCGGTCAGATAGGCGTCGCGATAGGCGCTGGAGATGCGGGCGCCCCAAACCGGGTTCTCGTAATAGAGCGTCGCGTTGAACGCCCACTTCGACAGGTTGTCGAGCGGAAGCACGCGTGAGCTCGTCACGCCGCCGGTGGTGTAAAAGGCGGTCCGTTCCCCATCGAACCAGGTGCCGTTCACGACCACGCCCAGGTCCTTGAGCGCGCCGGGCAGGAAAGTGAAGTCGTGCTGGAACGCGACCTCGACCCCCTTGATGTCGGCGCCCGGACCGTTGATCGGCTGGCTGACATCATAGGGCGTGCTGGCGTCCTGGCCCTGGATCAGCAGCGACAGCGGCAGCCCGGTCTCGCCATAAGGTATCTGCTGCGATGACGAGGTGATGAAGCTGTCCATGCTTTTGTAGAAGAAGGCCACCGACGCGAAGCCGTCGCTGTCCATGTACCATTCGGCTGAACCCTCGACCGAAGTCGCTTTGAAGGGCTTCAGGAACGGGTTGCCGAGGCTGAGCGAGCCGCCGTTCGGGCGGGTCGTGATCGATCCTGCAGCGGCGAGATCACCGAGGCCGGGCCGGTTGACGTTGCGGCTGGCGCTGACACGCAGCACGACGTCGCGCGCCACGTCCAGTGCGACATTGGCGGCGGGCAGCCAGCCGTCGCTGTTGTTCTCGATCGACACCGGCACGAAGCCGGCGCCGGTCGCGAGATTGCCCGACGAGGTCAGGTCGGTCGAGTAGTAGCGCACGCCCGCATTGGCGCGCAGCCGCATGCCGCCGAGCTCCGTGTCGAGGTTGAGCTGCGCGAACCCGGCCCAGGTCTCTTCGTCCACCCGATAATCGCTGCCGGCCTGCAGGTTGGCCGCGGTCAGGTTCCGGTTGTCGCCGATATAGGCATAGGTGCCGTCCACATTGCCGACGATATACTGGATCGTGGTGTCGACCCCGACCAGCTGCTTCAGGTCGTTCGGGATCGGGGTGAGGCCGGGCACATTGTGGAACACCTTGTTCGCCCAGGTGTAGCCGCTGTTCACGAAATGCTTGTACGCGCCGCCCGCCTTCAGCGTCAGCGCGTCGTTCAGCTGCCAGGCCGCCTCCAGCTGGCCGTTGGTGTAGCGGTTGACGATCTCGTTCTCCTGGACGTCCAGCCGCTGCAACTGCCAGTTGTTCGGATCGGTCAGGTCCTTGCCATAGGTGTTGAACGGCCGGTCGGGGCGCGTGTCATAGCTGAAGGCCATGTTCTTGGCCTCCATGAACACCTTGTCGAACACGGGCTGGGCGAAGTCGGACTGCTCGAAGCCGGCGAGCGCGTGGATCGTCAGCCGGTCGGTCGGCTTCCACTCGGAATTGGCGACCGCCTGGTAGAAGTCGGTGTGGTTCTCGACGATGTGGTGCTCGGAACGCTGGTCGATGCCCGTGAAGCTCGCCGCGCGCAGGGTGTTGGTGTCGTCGATCACCGCGCTCTGGATGATCTGCGTGCCGTTGATCGACGTGCCGGTCAGCGGATTGGCACCGGCGCTGGCGATTGCATAGCCGTCGCGATGATCCCACAGCCGGCCGTAGAGCAGGTCGACATCGATCTTGAAGCGGTCGCCCGGATGATATTGAAACGCGGACGTCACGCCCAGTCGGCGACGATCCGTGTACCAGCTCGAAGGCGACTGGGCGGTCGGCTGCCAAACGCCCGCCAAGAGGTTCGCCCGCGTGGCGGCATCAATGCCCGGGGCGATGTTCTTTGGCGCATATTTGGTGAGGCCCCAGCCCCAGTTGCGGTAGCCATATTCGTTGTTTCGGATGTGGCTGTACGCGACCGAGAACAGTGCGCCGAAATCGCCCCAGCGTTCGGACACTAGGCCCACCAGGCGCGGCGTCACGCCGCTGGTGTTGGTGTTGGTCTGCCCCTTGGCCGACACCACGAACTTGGCACCGTCATAGTCGAACGGCTTGGCGGTGGTGAGTTGCACCGTGCCGGCGATGCCGCCTTCGTCCTGCTCGGCCGAATAGGATTTCTGTACGGAGACGCGGCTGAACAACTCCGACGCGAAGAGGCTGTAGTCGAATGAGCGCGACCGGCTGACGCCGCCGCGATTGTCCATCCCCGACGCGGTGTTGCCCAGCACTTCCATGCCATTGAGCTGGGTGCGGGTGAAGTCGGCGCCCAAGCCGCGCAGCGCGATCTGCCGGCCCTCGCCGCTGTCGCGGGTGATGGTGATGCCGGGAATACGCTGCAGCGATTCCGCCAGGTTCAGGTCGGGGAAGGCGGCGATGTCGGTGGCGACGATATCGTCCTCGGCACCCACCGCATTGCGCTTGAGCTGCTGCGCTTCGGCGATGCTCTGCCGAAAGCCTGTGACGACGACCTCCTCGGTCGACAGTTCATCCGACGCTCCGGATACATAGGAGGCGCTGTCTTGCACGACGGGCGCCGGACGCACGGCTGCGGCCGGGATGGGCCGCGGGACCGACGGGTTCGCCTGCGGCTTCAGAATGGCCACGCCGCCGCGCACCGAGGCGACCAGGCTGGTGCCGCGCAGCAGCTGGTCGAGCGCCGCGCGCGTGGTAAAGGCGCCGCGAACGCCGCTCGTCCGACGGCCCGACACCATCGCCGGTGCCACCACCACTTGCATTCCGGTCACGCGCGAGAAGTGCGACAGCGCCGACCGCAAATCCGACGCCCCGATGTCGAAGTGCACGGCGGCTGCCGGCGTCGCTACCGGTTGCGCCTGAGCCGTCACCGGCGCCGCACATGCGATCGCCAGCGCGCCCTTGGAAATCCCCCAGATCTTCATTCCATTCCCTCCACTCGGCGCAACGGCGCCTCCGAGGCAAAGACGAGGGCGGCATGGGATCAGGACAAAAGAATTTTGTTGCAGTGCAGCGTCAGTTTCGTGACGCCAATGTCATGGTTGCGCCGTCACCAGCCGCAGCCCATCCTCCTCTCGAGCGACGCGGAATCCATAGATCTCCCCGATCGCGCCCAGCAGTTCTTCCGCATCGTTCAGCTTGAACCGGCCGGAAAGCGGCAGTTCAGCAAGATGCGGGGGCGGGGCCGCAACCGCTGGCCCGGCGCGTCGGTTGAGCTCCTCGACCAAGTCGCCAAGCACCATGTTGTCGGTGTCGATCCAGGATCGTCGCCAGTCCTGCGGAACGCCATCGAACCGGGTCGGATGAGTGGCGGCACCATGCGCAAAGCTGGAGCGCCAGCCGGCGGGCACCACCACGTCGCGGGCGCTGCCGGCCGCACCGCCGAAGCGGACGCGGCCGCGATAGACCGCCAGCTTTACCGCCTGGCTGGCCATATCGACCGAGAACGCCGTTCCCAGCACCCGGGTAGTGGAGTCGCCTGCGCGGACAACGAAGGCGCGGTTCGGCTCGTGCGCGACGTCGAAACGGGCCTCGCCCCGTTTCATCGCCACGATCCGCAAGCCACGGTCGAACGTGACGTCCAGGCTAGTCGCGCCGTTGAGTTCGACCTTCGTCCCATCGGCGAGCGCGACGACCCGGTATTCGCCGCGCCCGGTTTCAAAATGCTGGTTCACCGCGGCAGGCGTCTGGGGCAGGCTCGTCTGCCAGGTGCCTAAGCCGACTGCCAGCCCCAGCATCGTCACTATCCCGGCGCCGGCGGCTCGCTTGCCACGCGCGCGCATCCGGCGGACCTCCTCATCGGACAGACGGCTGCTGGCAGCGATCTCTGACAAGGCCGCAGTCAGCGCCGGATCGTCGAGGACGCGCTGGATGTCGGCCGCGGCGCTTGGCGGGGGCTCGGCAAGCACCGCCTCGTCTTCGCGCATCGCCCAGTGCGCCGCCTCGCGGAGTGCCTCCCGCCGACTCATGCCCCGCCTCCAATCGACAGGCCGCGCCGCTCCAGGGCGTGCCGGAGGTCGGCAAGCGCGCGCGTGCAGTGCTTCTCGACCGAAGCCTGGCGCATGCCAAGATCGGTCGCCACCACGGCACTCGGCACTCCGTCCAGGCGGCGCCTCAGAAAGATCTCTCGCCGCAGCGGGGGCATGACCTTGAGCGCGCGGACCAGAATGTCCACGCGCTGTCGGTAGTCCAGCACCTCCTCGGCCCGCGGCAACGGACAGGCGATCTCTTCCGCCAGCTCTGCGACCGGCGGGTGTGCCCGCTGGCGGCGGAAATGGTCGTGCACCAGGTTGCGCGCCACGGCGAAGCAGAACGCGGCCGCGTCCGCGATCGGGCGCGTGCGGCGATAGTCGTAGAGGCGGAGATACGTTTCTTGGACGATGTCCTCGCCCTCGACCTGGTCACGAAGCCGCTGCGAGACGAAGCGGTGCAAGGCACGCCGCATTTCCGCATCGTGCACGGCAGCGGCCGGCCGTTCGCCGATAGCCGTCACTTCGATCATGACGTCGACCCTCCACCACAAAGGCCGCGTCCGCCGATCAGGCGCGCAGCATCATTGCCCCCCGGCCAAAGATGGCTGCACAGCGATTATGCCGGCCGCATGAAGTTCCCGTGACAGCTGCTCCTCCGCTGGCGGCCCAGTTCCACTTGCGTGCCAGGAGTTTTGCCAACCACTCGGCGTCAGGACCGCCCAAGGCCGGCTTCCGAGGCAAGCTTTCCGTGGCGATGGCCGCCTTCTCAAGCGGCCCATGAGACCAAGCTTTGGGAGTGTCATGCAACCGTCGTTTGCTGCTCCTATCGGGCGCTGACGTCGGCCGTGGAGACATCTGTCATTGCTTTCCTCGATGGGAACGTTTGAGCGGCTGCGCCAGCAGATCGCGCGGATCACCGGTCGCGCCGATGCGGAGGACCTGCTGCAGGAGGCGCTGGTGCGTACGCTGGACCGCGGAACGGACACCGTGTGCAACCTGGAGGCGTTTCTGGTCCGGTCGGCCAGAAACCAGGCGTGCGACGATGCGCGCCGAGCGCGGCATCCTGCGAGTCCGGCCGCACTGGACGCCAACGCCTTCCAGGTCGGCGATCCCCGTCCGCTGCCGGACGAACATGCCGAGATGCGGCAACGGCTTGCGCGCGTTCGAAGCGGTATAGAGCGCTTGCCCGCGCGGACACGCGAGATATTCCTGATGCACCGCCTGGATGGTATGAAGTACCGCGAGATTGCGGCTGCGCTCGGCATCAGCCAAAGCGCGGTCGAGAAGCACATCGCGCGGGCAGCCGCGGACATCGCCGACTGGACGGCCGATTATTGAGGAGCAGCGAGGGCGCATGAGCGGCGGGCATGCCGATGCGGCAGCATGGCTGGCACGCCTTCATGCGGAGGATCGCACGGCGGAGGACGTGGCGGCGTTCCGCGCCTGGCTCGATCGGGATCCGGAAAATGCGTCCCGGTTCGAGCACCTGACTGGCGTCTGGGAGCAGGTGGGCGGATTGGGCGAGATCGAGCGCGCGCCGATCCATGCGCGTGCCGTGTCCCGGCGCGCCGTCTTGGCGGGTGGACTCGGGCTGGCGGCAGCCGGTGGGGCGGGGCTCTGGGCGCTGGCGCTGCCCGATGCGGCCTATGCGACGGCGCTTGGGGAGCGACGCGGGCTCAAGCTTGCCGACGGCAGCCGGTTGCTGATGAACACCAGCACCGTGGTGGAAGTGCGCTTCGATCGCGGGCGTCGCCGCATCGAATTGAAACAGGGACAGGTGCTGCTCGACGTAGCATCCGACCCGCGCCCCTTTCTGGTCGAAGTTTCAGGCGGCGTACTGCGCACCGACCGCGGTCGCTTCGACATCCGTTCGGATGCCGAGCTCACGGCCTATTTCGCGGTGGCCGGTAGTGCGCGTGTGGAGCATGGTGCAGGGGCCTCGGTGTCGCTTCGTTCCGGGGACCGGTTGCGGGCAGGCCTTAGGAGCGCCCCGGCGATCGACCATCCTGAGCCGCTCGACCTGCTCGCCTGGCAGGATGGCCGCGCAGTGTTCCGCGACACCCGCCTCGCCGATGCGGTGCGGGAAATGAACCGATACAGTAACCTGCCTCTGGTCTTGGTGGACGAAACCGTCGGGGAGGAACGCCTGAGCGGCGTCTACCGGGTCGGCGACAACGCCGCCTTCGCCAAGGCGCTCGCCATGCTGCTGCCGGTTCGTGCGATCAGCTCCGGTCGCGAGATCACCCTCCAACACGCGGACGGCTAGAAATACTCTAAGAATTTTGGGGTGGGGTAAATCGCGGCTCGCTCGTCGAGGAGAGGAGATCGGCTGAGTCCGATCCTGCCGTCAGAACGGGGGGAGTATCATCGTGTTGCATTCCATCAACCGGCGCGTTCGCCGGGCCCTTTGCCTTGCCCTCCTTGCGGGGACGAGCGCGCCCGCCTTGGCGGCCCCGGCGGCCGTTGCCGGTCAGGACCAGCAGGTCGTGCTGAACATCCCAGCCCAGCCGCTCGGCGCGAGCCTGGAGGCGATCGCCCGGCAGACCGGCACCGACATCCTGTTCCGCCCTGAACTGGTCGGCGGGCGAACCGCTCCCGCCATTCGCGGCCGCCTGTCTGCTCGTGCCGCGGCGGAGCGCGCGGTTGTCGGCACGCCACTGACGGTGAGTTCCGCAGCCGACGGCACTCTGGTGGTCCGCGGGCCCGACCGCACGGCGCAGTCGTCGGAAGGTGCCGGCGGGGAGGGACTGTACGGTGGCGACATCGTCGTGACCGGCGTTGCCGAAGGGACGTCGAAGTTCGACGCGTCCTATGCCGTCTCGACCGTCGACGAGCAGCAGATCCAGTTACTGGCGCCGCAGAGCACGGCCGACCTCATTGGCAAGCTGCCGGGCTTCTACGTAGAGGCCTCGGGCGGCGAGTCGAACAACAACATCAGCCCGCGCGGCCTGCCCGGCTCCTTCGGCACGCGGTTCGTCGCGCTGCAGGAAGACGGGATGCTGTTCTTTCAGGATCCCAACGAGATCTACCTGAACGGCGACAGCTTCCAGCGCATGGACATCATGGTTGATCGGGTGGAGGCGGTGCGCTTCGGCTCGGCACCCATTTTCACCAGCAATGCGCCCGCGGGCGTCATCAACACCATCACCCGCAAGGGTGGCGATGAGGCGAAGGGTGCCATCCGGCTGACCTGGCAGGACAGCGGCATGAAACGGCTCGACGCCTATGCGTCGGGCCCGCTGGGCGGCGACTGGTATTATGCGGCCGGTGGCTTCGTGCGCCAGCATGACGGATACCGCGACACCGGCTTCACCGCCGACAAGGGTGGCCAATTCCGCGTCAACATCACCAAGCGCTTCGAGGGTGGCCAGGTCACCGCCTATGCCAAGTACATCGACGAAACCAACGTCTTCTACCTGCCAATCCCGCTCAAGGACCCGCGCGACGGCAGCTCGCTCGAGGACCTGATCGATCCGTTGCGCGGCAGCATGCTGACCAACGCCAACCGGCATTATGTGGTGAAGACGTTCACCGGGGATCAGACAGAATCCATCCAGCGTGACCTTGCGGACGGCCGCCATGCGCAGGTGTTCCTGACCGGCTTCGACTTCGACAAGCAGTTCGGCGACGGCTGGTCGATCAGCAACAAGCTGCGCTACCTGACCGCGACCGTCGATCTCGACGGCCTCTACTCCACCACCGAGGCTTTCGACCATCAAGCCTATGTTGGCCGCCGCCTTGCCGCGGCCCGCACCGCCTTTGGCCCACAGGTCGCTGGCTTGCAGTACCTGCTCGCCAACGACCGCGGCACCGGAGGCGCGCGCATTCCCTGGGATCCGGCCGTCTCGCGCGGGCTCGTGATCGAGCAATCCTACCGCTATGTGCCGATCAAGGGATCGACGATCATCAACGAGTTCCGGCTCGACAAGGACCTGTCGGGCGTGGGGCCAGGCTTGCACCGGCTTTCAGCCGGGCTCAGCTACTCGCGCGCGACGTTCCAGCACCAGCGGCTGCTGCAGGATTCGCTGAACGAGGTCGGCGGACAGGCACGCCGGCTCGACCTGGTCGCCGTGGATGCGGCGGGCAATGTGCTGGGCTCCGTCACCGACGACGGGTTCCTGCGCTACGGGTCCTACTACATCGGCGGCCGGGCGGAAGCGGAACGCTATGCGCTTTATCTCGCGGACAGCTGGGAGGTGAACGACGCGCTGACGATCGACGCCGGCATTCGCAACGAATGGTACGACCAAACCGGCGTTCGCTGGCTGACCGAAACCCGCGATATGGGCGATCCGACGACGCTGGCGGACAACAGCTTCCAGGGCAACAGCGGCCGGACGCAGGTCATCCGGCAAAAGGACGACAACCTCGCCTGGACGTTGGGTGCCAACTACGCCTTCAGCCGCCGCGTCGCCGCCTTTGCGCGCTACACCAGCGCCTTCCGCAGCCGGAACGTTTGGGCGACCGTGACCAACAACACCGCGCCCGATGATGGTATCACCGGCGCAGAGGTTGGGCTGAAGTACAACAGCCGCCCGTTCTCGCTGTTCGCCACCGCCTTCTACAGCGACTTCGACCAGCTCTCCGTGCCCGGGCCGACCGTCAACCCGATCACGGGAACCAACGAGAGCGCAACCTTCTGGGGCAAGCTCAAGGTCTATGGTCTCGAGACGGAGGCGGTGATCCGGCCCATCCCGCAGTTCGAGATTGCTGGCAATCTAACCTGGCAGAGGCCGCGGCAGCGCGACCTGCAGGAGCGGACCTATGGCAACCTGGGCGATCAGTTCAACGACAAGCTGCCGGTACGCGTCCCCGAGATCGTCGCGCGCGTGACGCCGACGCTCTTCTTCGACCTGGGTGGGGCCGACGCCACACTTTACGGCTCGGTCTCGCATACCGGCGGCCGCTACGTCGACGCCCTGAACTCGACGCGGCTGCCCGCGTATACCACGCTGGATCTCGGCGCGACGGCCCGGCTGGGGCAGCTTCAGTTCCAGGTCGTGGTCACCAACGTCACCAACACGGTCGGCATCACCGAGGGTAACCCCCGCGTCGATGCGTTAACGGGGCAGGGTGTGGACGAGGTGAATTTCGGTCGCCCGATCTTCGGGCGCACCGCGCGCGCCGTCGCAACCTGGAACTTCTGATGCCGGGTGACTTGCAATGGAACCGCCGCATGCTGCTCGGCGGGCTGGGAGGTGCAGCGCTGCTCGCACCGCTCGGCCTGCGGGCGCAGGGGTTCGACGTCACGCCGTTCCAGCTTGGCGTCGCTGCGGGCGATCCTGCGCCCGACGGCTTCGTCATCTGGACCCGGCTGGCGCCGGCGCCGCTGGAGCCGGATGGCGGCATGCCCGGGCGTCCGCTCGAAGTCGCGTGGGAGGTTGCGCGCGATGCCGCCTTCCGCACCGTCGTGCAGCACGGAGTGGCGATCGCCCGGCCCGAACTGGCGCATGCGGTGCACGTCGAGGTAACCGGTCTGGAGGCGGGCCGGCCCTATTGGTACCGCTTTGGCGCGTTCGGGGACCGCAGCTTCGTCGGGCGTGCCGCCACCGCGCCCGCGCCGACCGCGGACGTGCAGCAGCTGCGCTTCGGCGTTGCGGGGTGCCAGCATTATGAGGAAGGCTGGTTCCACGCCTTTGCCGCGCTTGCCGATCAGGAGCTCGACTTCCTGTTCCACTATGGCGACTATATCTACGAATATGCGCCTGCGCCGCCGCTGCGCATGCTGCGCGGGCGGCCGTTCAGCCCCGTCCGCCGCCATCTCGGCGGGGAGACCTACAGCCTCGCCGACTATCGTCTCCGCTATGCGCAGGTGAAGAGCGATCCCGACCTCCAGCGCGCGCACGCAGCCTGCGCCTGGTTCGTGACGTTCGACGATCACGAGATCGAGAACAATTGGGCTGCCGATCGTGACGAAAGCGGCACGCCGCCGGAGATCTTCCTACTGCGTCGCGCGGCTGCGCTGCAGGCCTGGTACGAGCACATGCCGGTCCGCCGCTCGGCCTTTCCGAGGGCTGGAGGGTTGCGCATGCACCGTCATGCCAGCTGGGGCAGGCTGCTGGATGCGCACTTCCTCGACACGCGCCAGTATCGCTCCGACCAGGCTTGTGGCGACGGGGACAAGGCGCTCTGCGACATGGCGCGCGATCCTGCGCGCACCCTGCTCGGATCGGAGCAAGAGCGCTGGCTGGCGCAAGGCCTCGCGAGATCGGAGAGTCGCTGGAACCTGCTCGCCCAGCAGGTGCTGATGATGGATCTCGACCTGGGGAACGCGCCGGGAGCGTGCGAGCCGATCTTTAGCATGGATACTTGGGGCGGCTATCCGGCGGCACGGGAGCGTCTGCTCGGTCACATCGCGGATCAGCGGGTGCGCAACCTAGTCGTGCTGACCGGGGACGCGCACCAGCATTTCGCCGGCAATCTCCGCCGGAAGGACGGGCCGGTGCTGGGCGCCGAGTTCCTGACGACGTCCGCTACCTCCGGCGGAGACGGGGCGGGCGCACTGCCGGGCAACGACATCATCCTGTCGCGCAATCCCGACCTGAAGCTGCTGGAGGATCGCCGTGGCTACTCCATCTGCACGCTCACGCCCCAAAGTTGGACGACCGACATGATCGCATTCGATCAAGTCACGGATCGGCGCTCCCCGCGTACCACAAACCACCGGTTTGTGGTTGAGCATGGTGTTCCGGGGATCGTTACGCGTTGAGGGCGAAAGGCGAGACAGACGGCGATGGCACTCGTTCTGTCGTCCCCTACCTGTGTCGAATGTCATCGGATCCTGCTCTTCTGCGGACCCCGTCTTCCCCAGAACTCTTCAATATAACGGCGGCGGTTACCGAGCTCAGTTCCGGAAGGGAGGTCGCGAATGCGACCAGCAGGAAGCCGATCATGCCGTGGACAACCGCGTCCGCGTCGCGATCCCGTCGGCGGAGAGCGACAGCAGCGTCCCAGTCGCTAGGATGGCGATCCCAAGCAGCGCCAGGTTCGCCAGCATGCGACTGGTGGAGCGCGGGATCGGACCACTCGCGAGCGGGCGCACTTTCCGGATCGCCCTCGGTGCGCCGCCAGACGTCGCTCCGCTCGTAGCGGGAGGAAATCCGCACCGCGAGCACGCACGCACCGCGACGCCGACCGCGCGTTCCTTTCGGCACGGGCATTGCGCTGATCCACCCTAGGAACCGTCGCTCTCGGTTGAGGCACCATGGTTGCCCCGGTGCGTTGACCTCTCTCGAGAGGAGAGTGAAGATGCCCGCAAAGCCCGCCGCCCAGCAGAAGGCCGCCGGTGCCGCGCTCAGCGCCAAGCGCGGCGACACCCCGAAGTCGAAGCTGAAAGGTACCTCCAAGAGCATGGAGGACTCCATGAGCGAGAAGCAGCTGGAGGAGTTGGCGCACACCAAGCGCAAGGGAAAGCCCGAGCACGACAGCAGGGGCTGAACCATGATCGACTTCGCTGCCGCCCGCGCCAGGATGGTGGACGTGCAGATCGCGCGGGGTGGCATTCGCGACGCGGCGGTGCTCGACGCGATGCGCACGGTGCCGCGCGAACGTTTCGTACCGAAGGCGCTTGCCGAATTCGCGTATGAGGACACGCCCCTGCCGATCGGGGCGGAACAGACGATCTCCCAGCCGTTCATCGTGGCGGCCATGATCGAGGCGGCCGAGATCGGGCGGCAGGATCGGGTGCTGGAGGTGGGGGCCGGATCCGGCTACGCCGCCGCCGTTCTCGGCCAGGTCGCCAATCAGGTGTTCGCCGTCGAACGGCATGCGCAGCTCGGCACCGCAGCGGCGGCGCGGATCGAGGCGCTCGGCTACGACAACGTCCGGATCGAGAGTGGCGACGGCAGCGGCGGACTGCCGGCCGAAGCTCCGTTCGACGCGATCCTGGTGTCCGCGGGCGGGCCGGATGTACCCCATGCGCTGAAGCAGCAACTGGCGGTGGGCGGGCACCTGATCGTGCCGGTGGGAGAACCGGGCGATCAGAAGCTCTGCAAGGTGACCCGCATCACCGAGGATAGCTTCGAGGAGCAGAACCTCGGCGCCGTCACGTTCGTGCCGCTGATCGGCGCCCATGGCTGGCCGGAGGATGGCAGCCGCTCCGCGAGCAATCACACCCCCGGCGCCTCGCGCAAGCAGACGCTGCCGGAGATGATCGCCGAAGCGGCAGAGCCGCTGCCCGCGTTCGACGATCCGGCATTCGGCCGCCTGTTCGATCGGTTCGCGGATCGCCGGGTGCTGCTGCTGGGGGAGGCGAGCCACGGCACCAGCGAATTCTACCAGGCGCGTGCCGCCATCACCCGGCACCTCGTCGAGCACCACGGCTTCACCATCGTCGCGGTCGAGGCGGATTGGCCGGATGCCGCCACCGTCGACCGCTTCGTCCGCCATCGCGAGCCGCGGCCCGGCGCGGAAACGCCGTTCCAGCGCTTCCCCACCTGGATGTGGCGCAACACCGACGTCCAGGCGCTGATCCGCTGGATGCACGCGCACAATGCCGACAGGCCGATGCACGACCGTGCCGGCTTCTACGGGCTCGACATCTACAACATGTCCGGGTCGATTGGCGCGGTGCTCGACTATCTGGACCGGATCGATCCCGAAGCCGGTGCCGCGGCGCGCGAGCGGTACGGATGCCTCACGCCCTGGCAGAAGAACCCGGCGACCTATGGCCGCGCGGCGCTCAGCCGGGGCTATGCCGAGTGCGAGCGGGCCGTGATCGAGCAGTGCCAGGCCTTGCTCCAGAAGCAGCTCGACTATGCGGCGGAGGACGGCGACGATTTCCTGGATGCGGCGCAGAACGCGCGGCTGGTCGCGTCGGCCGAGCGCTACTACCGGATCATGTACTATGGCGGCGCGGAGAGCTGGAACCTGCGCGACACGCACATGTTCGAGACCCTGCGCCATCTGCTGGATGCCAAGGGGCCGGACGCCAAGGCGATCGTCTGGGCGCACAACAGCCACATCGGCGACGCGCGTGCGACCGACATGGGGCAGGTGCGGGACGAGCTGAACATCGGGCAGTTCTGCCGCGAGGAGTGGGGCGATGCGGTCGCGTCTATCGGCTTCGGCACCCATAGCGGCACCGTGGCCGCAGCGACTGACTGGGACGGCGACATGGAGGTGAAGCGCGTCAATCCCTCCCGTCGCGACAGCTATGAGCGGCTATGCCACGACAGCGGCACCGAGCGGTTTCTGCTCGATCTTGCGCCCGGACGGCACGAGGCGCTGCGGCGCGCGTTGGCGGAACCGCGGCTGGAGCGCTTCATCGGCGTCATCTATCGCCCCGACACGGAGCGCTGGAGCCACTATAGCGACGCGGTCCTGCCCGAGCAGTTCGACGCCTATGTGTGGTTCGACACGACCCGCGCCGTGACGCCGCTGGGTCCGGAGCACCATCGCGGCATGCCCGAGACCTATCCGTTCGGCGAGTGACGATCGGCCCACGAGAAGGGCCTGCCCAAGTTTCAGGAGGCACAGATGCACGAGAGCAAATCGGTACGGGTGCACGCATTTGGTGGGCCGGAGGTGCTGCGGGTCGAACCGGTCCCGATCCCCCAGGCCAAGGATGACGAGGTGCTGGTCCGGGTCGCCGCCGCCAGCCTGAATCCTGTCGACTACAAGACGCGCGAGGGCGAGTTCCCGCCGGTCGGCGAGGACGCGCTGCCCGCCATTCTGGGCCGCGACCTTGCCGGGACGATCGAGGCGGTCGGCGCCCGTGCGCACTATATGCTTCGCAAGGGCGACCCCGTGTTCGCCTTCATCGGCTTCGATCGCGGTGGGCAGAGCGGATATGTGGTGGTGAAGGCGCTGGAGCTTGCCGCCGCGCCAGCTTCGATCGATCTCGTGCATGCGGCCGCGGTGCCGCTGGCGGGCATGACGGCGTGGCAGGGGCTGTTCGACCACGGCGGCTTGCAGGCGGGGCAACGCGTGCTGATCCACGGCGGTGCCGGTGGCGTGGGACACCTCGCCGTCCAATTCGCCAAGGCAAAGGGCGCGACGGTGTTCGCGACCGCGGGGACGAACGATCTCGACTATGTCCGCTCGATCGGCGCGGATACGGCGATCGACTACAAGAACCAGCGGTTCGAGGACGTCGCAACCGACATCGACCTCGTGCTCGACCTGGTCGGCGGCGAGACGCAGACCCGGTCCTTTGCCGTGCTGCGCGACGGCGGCACGCTCGTCTCCACGCTCGATGTCGCCGAACCCGACAAGGGCAGGGACCGCAACATCCGCGTGCCGGAACGCTGGCTGGCACAGGTCAACACGAAGCAGCTCGGCGAAATCGCGGCGCTGATCGACGCGGGCAAGGTGAAGGTCGAGGTTGCCGCGGTGTTTCCCGTCGAAGACGCGTCCTCTGCATACGAGCGGCTGGAGAAGGGCCATGTCCGCGGAAAGATCGTGCTGACCTTCTAAATCGGCGGCGCGGGCGGTCGGTCAGCACCGGCATAGGACTCAGCCGTTCCCCTTCGATGCGGATGCCGCGGGCTCCTGCTCAAAAGGCTCCGGTGCCACGAAGCTGATCTGGCCCAGGCGCCAGGATCGTTCCGGATCCCCCGTCCAATAGGTCGCGGGATCCACCCTTTGTTCAGGAGGCGTCGCGCCGATCACTTGCGCGCGGATGATGCGCCCGGTTTCGCGCAACCGGACCTCCGCGCCCGGGAAGCGGGCTCTGAGTAGCTGGTCTATTGCGGCGGCATCTTCGGCGATCTTCGGGCTGTCGAGAGCCCGCGGCGTTCCGTCCACGAGCTCGGCCGTTGCCGCACGAAGGGCGCGCAATCCGTCGTTGAGGATGTCGAGAGCAATGATGCCCGCCGCCACGGCATCGGCCCACCAATAGCCGAGCCCGATTCCGATCACGCCACCGATCCCGGCGATGCCGGTCATCCAGTTCGCCTTCTGGGTCTGCGCGTCGGTAAACAGCGTCTTGTCGTTGAGTGCCCTGGCCAGCGGCAGCTTCAGCCGGCCGAGCACCAGCGGCACCACGATCGAATAGACCTGGGCTGCGACCATGACCCAGCCGAGCCATAATTCGTGGCCAAGGACGTCGACGGCGGCGATGGTGGCATGTTCCTGCGCGAACAGGCTCATTGCGGAGTTCACCAGCAAGCTCCCGCCGAGCGCCGTCAGCGCTGCCGCCGCGATGGCGAAGGCGAGGCTGGGCGCGCGCTGGAACCCGTTCGGAAAGCGTGTCGTCGGCGCCCAGCGCTCGATCCGGACGGCAACGAGGAACACGATCGGCGGGATCAGGCTCAGGCAATCCTCGATCCAGGCCGTCTTCATCGTCTGGCTGGATCCCATTGCCGCGCCCATCACGGCGATCACGCTGATCGTCCAGGCGATCGACCACCATTCCAGCCGCTCGGCGCGGCGCATCAGCGGCACGGACGCTTCGGGCAGGGCGTTGCTCATCGTGCCACCTTCCTTGCCTCTCGTTGCACCAGCACAATCCATGCGTTCTCGCCGTTGCGGGTCACCGCATGGTCGTTCAGCGTGTTTGCCGCTGCCGTCTCGGACGCGAGCGGGGGGCCAAGCGTGACGCGGGTCTTCCAAGGTGTGTCTTCGGCGAAACGCCCGCCGACCACGATGTCGAGGTCGCCAGCTTCCAGTCGCAGCAGCAGCGCCTCTTGCCCGTCGCGGGTCACGGCCGGGTTCGCCCCGGTGTCCTTCGCCAAGGCTGCGATCAGGGCGTCGGCACGGCGGATGCTCTGGAGATCGGCGCCATCGACCATTCCGACGTGCAGGATCCGTTCTCGCCGGATGCGTTCGAGGCTGCCGTCCGGATCGCGCGGGATGTCCCCGCAGCTGGCTAACAGGGAGAAGAAGAGGGGGAACAGGGCTCGCATGCGCCACCCCATATCGGATTTCGCCCGATTACCGAATCAGGGGGAAGCCGAGCTGGCTGCGGTCCGCGAAGAAGGGCGGAACGATACGCCGCCAGGCTTGCATTCTGTCGATCGTGGGCCCGCCGGGGCACCAGCTGCCCGTCGTCGGGAGCAGGGCGCGCCTTCGCGTCCTGCTCCCGGGCACTCGCCTCAATCGGGCAGCGCATAGGCGATCAGCGCGTCGCTGACCGGCGTTTCCATGAAGTGGTGTCCGCCCGCCATGATCACCAGATACTGCTTGCCGTTCGCTTCATAGGTCATCGGCGTCGCCTGACCGCCGCCCGGCAGCACATCCTGCCAGATCGTCTTGCCGGTGCGCAGGTCGATCGCCCGGATCAGATTGTCAGTGGCCGCGGCGATGAACACCAGTCCGCCGGCGGTCACCACCGCGCCACCGTTGTTGGGCGTGCCGATGGTGAAGGGCAGCATCGAGGGGATGCCGAACGGCCCGTTGGTGCGTGCGGTCCCGAACGCACGGTCCCAGATGATCTTGCCGTCGGCCATGTTGATCGCCCGGATACCGCCATAGGGAGGCTCCTTGCACAGCATGCCGGTGCCGTTCTTCGAGAAAGGCCAGAACTTGTTGCGCCAGCCGGCATTCACGTCGACCGCATAGGGCGTGTTCGCCTGCGGATCGCCGGCACCCTCCGCGCCGCCGATGTCGCCGCGCGCCTGATCGCGCGGCGCCCAGCCCCGCTTGTTCGCCTCGGCACGGGGCACCAGCGTGACGTAGTTGGGCATGTCGTTGTAGTTGGCGACGATCACCCCGCGCTGCGGGTCGATCGCGATGCCGCCCCAATCGGTGCCGCCGTTATAGCCGGGATATTCGATTGAGCGACGCCCGGCCTCGGGCGGCGTGAAGAAGCCCTTGTAGCTCGCCCTGCGGTATTGGATGCGGCAGATCATCTGGTCGATCGGCGACATGCCCCACATGTCGCGCTCGGTCAGGTCGGGCTTGCGCAGCGTATGCCACAGCGACACCGGCTGGGTGGCGGCGCGCTGCTCCGGTTCGACGCCGCCGGAGGGGGCACGGATCTCCCCCACCGGCGTCAGCGCGCGGCCGTTACGCCGGTCCAGCACATAGATGTCGCCCTGCTTCGACGGCAGCACCAGCGCCGGGGTGCCCTTGAAGTCGACCAGCGTCGCCTGCGCGCCGAAGTCATAATCCCACACATCGTTGCGCACCGCCTGGAAGCGCCAGCGTGGCTTGCCGGTGGTCACGTCGATCGCGACCAGCGAGGTTGCGAACCGCTTCTCCTCGGGCCGGCGAAGGCTGGAGTAATAATCCACCGCCGCATTGCCCATCGGAAGATAGACCAGACCCAGCTGCTCGTCGCCCGAGGCGATCGTCCACATGTTGGGGGTGCCGCGTGCCCAGGTCTGGCCCTCGGGCGGATAACCGCTCCACTGCGGGTTCATCATGTCCCACGCCCAGCGTAGCTGTCCGGTACGGGCGTCGAAACCCTGGATCACGCCAGAGGGCGCCCAGCGGTCCTGTCCATCCAGCACCTGATGCCCGGTCACCAGCACGCCGCGTACCAGCGTCGGCGGCGAATTGATCGACACGAAGCCCGGCGGCACCTCTCCCATGCCGATCTTGGCATCCGTCTGGCCGTTGGTGCCGAAATCCGGGCACAGCCGGCCGCTGCGTGCATCCACGGCGATCAGGCGCGCGTCGAGCGTGCCTTCGATGATCCGGGTCGCACAAGCCTGGTCGGCTGCCATGCCCGGAACCGCATAATAGACGACGCCGCGGCACGCTGCGGTATAGGGGATCGCCTCGTCCGGCACCTTGGGATCGTAGCGCCAGCGCTCCCGGCCCGTCGCTGCCTCCAGCGCGATCATGATGTTCTTGGGGGTGCACAGATAGAGGGTGTCGCCGATCTTCAGCGGCGTCGTCTCCGCGCCATAGGTGTTCCGGATTTTCTCCGACTTCGGCAGGTCGCCGGTGTGGATCACCCACGCCCGCTTCAGCTTGCCGACGTTTGCCGGATTGATCTGCGCCAGCGGCGAGTAGCGCCGGGCGCTGTACGTGCCGCCATAGGCCGGCCAGTCGGCGCCGACCTGCTGGCCGGACGGATCCGCCATGCCGGCGGTGCCGGGTGCGGGCAACTGGCTCCAGATCGGATTGGGCGCATTGGCGTCCGCCACCCACAGGTTCACCCCGGTGACCAGCACCGCCGCCGCCACGCCGCCCAGCGCCAGCTGCCAGCGGTTGCGCCGCCAGCTCAGCGTCGGCATCACGAGCAGCACGGCGACCAGCAGCACGACGGGCGCGACGATCCGCGGCACCAGCGCCCAGGCATCCGGACCCGATTCCCACCAGGCCCATATGAAAGTGACAGCGACGATGCCGAGATACAGCCAGCCGCCGGCAAGCCGCCCCTTGATGAGCAGAGCGCCTGCCACCGCCATCGCGACGCCGACGACCAGATAATAGAGGGACCCGCCCAGCATGGCGAGCCATGCGCCTCCTGCCGCCAGGATCAGTCCGATCAGCGCGATCACGGCGCCGACGACGATCGAACTCCAGCTACCCCAGCGGCGTGTTTCTGGACCCGCCTGCACTTGCGAAGGGGGACTGCCGAAGGAAGAGGTTCTGGGATCGGTCACGACGGGGCTCCTTCACGACGACCGTTGCCGCGCAAGCTATGCTGCTTCACCAGCGCGCAGCGCCTTTCCGGTCGGATCGAAGTCTGAGTTGCTGCAAGGGACCTGGGATCATAGTCGCAAGATCAGCTATGGGTTGGATCGGCCAAGATCGCCTTCGCGTGCGCCGTCGTGGTCATGCTCGCCCTCCTCAACGGATGGAGAATGGACGGAGTTTGCATCCGTTCCATGAATGGCTTTGACCGGCAGAGTATTTGGGTGCTGCTGACAGGCGCTCAGGCGCGTTCGGAAGGCAGCCGGTGGGCACGCGATTGCAGACGCGCTGCTCTGAAGGGCCGTCTGCTTGCTCCGGCCCGACGCGCGGGTTCAGGCAATCCGCTTGCCGCTTTGGCAGACTGCGACGGTTTCAAGCCATCTAAGCCGCAGTAGGAGCGCGCGGGTAGTGCTGCTCAACGCAGTGGCACCATGTCGCCATACACGCACCAAAAGGCTGTGGCCAAGGCCAGCGCGGTGCCTGCACCGTGTCGAGCGGCTTAATTCCCCGCGGGTCCGGAACGGCATGCCAGGCGGGCGGTTCCAGAGAGGGCGGGGGAGCGCAGCGGCCAGGAGCTACGGGATGGGACGCAACGGCGCAGAAATTCTTGTCGAGGCGCTGATCGCCTTCGGCGTCGACACGGTGTTCGGCCTTCCGGGCGACGGGATCAATGGCATCATGGAGGCGATCCGCACGCGCCAGGACCAGGTGCGCTTCATCCAGGTGCGCCACGAGGAATCCGCCGCCTTCGCCGCTGCCGCCCATGCCAAGTTCACGGGGAAGATCGGCTGCTGCCTCGCAACGACCGGGCCTGGCGGCATCCACCTGCTCAACGGCCTCTATGATGCCAAACTCGATCGTGCGCCCGTCATCGCGATCACCGGCTCACCCTATCACGACCTCACCGACAGCTACACTCAGCAGGACATCGATCATGCCAAGGTGTTCATGGATGTCGCAGCCTATTCGGCACGGGTGATGGGGGCGCGGCACGTGGAGAATGCCGTCAGCCTCGCGTGCCGGCACGCGCTCGCGCATCGCGGCGTGGCGCATCTAAGCGTACCGGTGGACGTGCAGGAGGAGCCGGAGGACTCCGAAACGCCGTCCGACCGCAATGTGCCCGGCCATGCATCGCTGGTTCCGGCTCAAGGCATTCCGATCGCGCCGGAGGCGGAGATCGCGCGCGCGGCGGAACTGCTGAACGCCGGCACCCGCATCGCCATTCTCGCCGGGCAGGGAGCATTGGGTGCGGTGGAGGAACTGACCCGAACCGCGGAACTGCTCGGCGCACCGATCGTCAAGGCGCTGCTCGGCAAGGGGCTGCTCCCGGACGATCATCCGCTCACCACCGGCGGCATCGGCTTGCTCGGTACGCGGGCGAGCCAGGAAGCGATTGAGGCGTGCGATACATTGCTGATCGTTGGCTCGACCTTCCCCTATATCGAATATTATCCGAAGCCCGGCCAGGCACGCGGCGTTCAGATCGACCGGGACGCCACGCGCATCGGCCTGCGCTTCCCGGCCGAGGTGGGTTTGGCGGGCGACGCCCGTGCGACGCTGGCCGCGCTCAACGCGCAGCTGGAACAGAAGAGCGACCGCAGCTTCCTTGATCGGGCCCAGCAGCAGTCACGCGAATGGCGCGAGCTGATCCGCTCGACGGTCGAGGGGGACGCGAGTCCCATGCCGCCGGGCAGGATCGTGCGCGATGTCGGCGACCGGCTCGCAGAGGACGCGATCGTCGTCTGGGATTCGGGTCATAACACGGGCCTGATGGCGCGGTATGTGACGGTCAAGGCCGGACAAATGTACGGCGGCTCGGGCCTTTCCGCCTCGATGGCATGCGGGCTGCCCTATGCCATCGCTGCCGCGCTGGCATTTCCGGGTCGCCAGGTGGTCGCCTTCATTGGCGACGGCGGGCTCTCGATGCTCATGGGAGAACTCGCGACGATCACGCGCTATCGGCTGCCGATCAAGATAGTGGTGATCAAGAACGGCACTCTCGGCCAGATCAAATGGGAACAGATGATGTTCCTGGGCAATGTCGAATATGAGTGCGACCTCACCGACATCGACTTCGTCAAGGTCGCCGAAGCGTGCGGCATCCGCGGCTGGCACGTCGAAGCGGCGGCGGACTCGGTGCGCGTTGCGGAGGAGGCCCTGGCGCATCCGGGTGCAGCGCTGATCGAGGCGGTGGTCGATCCCGACGAGCCGCTGCTGCCGCCCAAGCGCATCGAGAAATACGCGAAGAACCTCGAGAAGGCGCTCGACGAGGGCACGCCCGGCGCCGCGCAGATCCGCGCGGCGCTAGCGCGCGAGCCCGCACGCACCATGCTGCAGGACTGAGCTCATGCGCGGTCCGGCTGCAAGAACGCGGGGCGACGGCAACGCTATCAAAGGAGAAGCACGATGACGGACGACAAGAAGAAGGGCGACGTCGACAAGAACCGCAAGCATGACGAAGGCGGCAACAAGAAGCAGGACAACAGCGACAATACGAAGAGCCGCACGGGCAACCAGAATGCGGGTCACGGCGGACACCGGGGCTGATCGAGATGGCGGAACTCGAGCAGGTCGCCACGGTCGATCATCAGGTGACGGGCGTCACCGTCAGTCCCGAGGGCCGCATCTTCGTCAACTTTCCGGGCTGGACCGACGACGCGCCCGTCTCAGTCGCGGAGGTGCTGCCGGACGGCTCGCTTCGGCCGTATCCGGACGGAGGGTGAGTAGCGGCCATCTTCGCCAGGACCGGTGAGTTCGAGCGTAGCATCGTGCTGTCCGGGGGTGCGCAGAACATCGGCGACGTGGAGCAGCGTGGTGCATAGGCAACCGCCGGCGTCTATTATGGCCTTGTCTATCCCGCCGCGACCAGCGGCGAACGCCTCGGGGCGAAGTTGACGGTCCCGGTGAGGGAACTGACTGAAATCCCGGATTATCGTTGGCGCGATTGAGCGACAGGTGCTGCAACGTTCCCGCCGACTCTTCCGGCATGCTGCTCCATCGACAGACAGATACCTGCCAGCGTGGCTCGACGGCTTTGGCGAGGTATTCTGCTCGCTGAAAGGCAGGTCCTTAGGGCGCGCTCGCGGTCTGCTCCGCCACTACGCTGCCGGGCCACGGGTTGGGGTTCCGCCCACCCGCCGCAATATAGGCGCGCACGGCGCGCTCCAATGTCGGCAGCGGCACCGGGCCGATCTGCAGGATCACGTTGTGGAAGATCCGCTGGTCGAACTTCACGCCGAGCTTGGCCTCTGCCTCGGTACGCTGCCGCCGGAGCTGGATCTCGCCCAGTTTGTACGCAAGCGCTTGGCCCGGCCACGCGATGTAGCAATCGATTCATGCCTACTTTCAACTTGGCTTTAGGTGAACAAGCGCGAACCAACACGAAATGTCGAGCGTCAGACGAACTTGGCCAAACCTTTGAAAGCGCGGGCTAATCCAGTGTTCGGCGCTCGTCGGAGAACGTCAGCGGAAGTCGCTCTTCTACGGACTCCCCCTCCGCCAGGAGGTGGCGCGTTCCAGGCATTGGTGATGTTCCATGGGACGCCCGCTCGGCTGCCACTCTGAGGTGGCTGCGCACGAACGGCCAAGCATCGGCTTCCGCATGGGCAAATACCGGTAGCTGCTGTCCCGCCGGCGCTGCGCGCAGCCGCGACCGGGCTGCGGACATATCCGGATCATGATCGGTGATTCTGCCGATGGCGAACCGGGCCCTCGAGAGCCTTTATTCCTGATCCAAGGACAGGAGACCCCCGATGAAAAGCTTTGCGATCGTAGCAGCGCTCCTGCTGGCAACAGCGACCGTGCCGGCCGCGATCGCGCAGGACAAACACAGCTGGGACAACCTGCTGCGCGTCAAGGCCAAGAAGATGGATGCGGTGTACCTGCTGCCGCAGGCGGACTTCCGCGGCTATACCAAGGTGATGCTGGATCCGACGCAGGTCGCGATGCGCAAGGACTGGAAGCGCGATCGCAACAACGAAACGGTGGGCATCTTCGAGGACGTGACCGACAGGGACGTCACCCGTATTCTCACCGAGGCGCGGACGGGGTTCGAGAAGCTGCTTCGCGAGGCCTATACCAAGGCGGGCTACCAGATCGTCACCGAACCCGCCGCCGATGTTCTTCGGATCGAGACCGCCGTGGTGGACATCGACGTCGAGGCGCCGGACACCATGTCCGCCGGGATGACGCGCGTATACACGCACGAAGCCGGAGGTGCGGTCCTGGTGGTGGAAGCGCGCGACTCGGTCACCGGTGCCGTGCTCGGACGCGCGGTAGACGGGGACACGACGGGCGACCTCGGCCCCTATCTGCGCAACCGGGCGACGAATACCGGCGAGTTCGAGCAGCTTTTCTCGCACTGGGCGAAGGTGAGCGTCGACGGCCTGGCGGAGCTGAAGCAACTGTCGCCGGTGGATGCGCAGGGGCGCCTCGCTAAACGTTGAACAGGCGAACTCGCGGTTGAAATGCATTCGTGTGCAAACCGTCGTTCGAGTGGGCAGGGGCCTTGCGGCAACGGCTCGTGCTGCGCGGGCGGTACGTCGCTGTTCAGAACAGGGCCGTCTTCAGGACGCTGCGAGTCGGCTTGCGAGCGCATCGAGGAGGATGCGCGTCTTTACCGGCAATAGTCTTGCGGAAGGGTAGAGCGCGATCACCGGCGCTTCGCCGCCGTGCCATTCCGGCAGCACGCGTTCGAGGACGCCACTGGCGAGGTCGTCCGAAACGTCGATCTGCGACTTCATCATGATCCCGTGCTCGGCCACGGCCCAATCCCGCACGACATCGCCATTGTCGCAGGTCATGCAAAAGCCGTTTGCGACCGTGAACGATCCTCCGGCTTGCGCGGTCAGCGACCAGGGCGTGCCCGTTCCGAAGCCGAGCAGGCGATGCGCAGCAAGCTCTTGCGGGGATCCGGGGCGGCCATGGCGATCGAGATAGGCGGGCGCAGCCACCAGCAGCCGCCGATTGTCGGCGATCTTTCGCATCACCGCCGAACTGTCAGGCAGATTGCCGATCCGGATGGCGAGATCATAGCCGCCGGCGACAAGGTCGACCACCGTATCCGTCAGCCGCAATGCCACTTGGAGCTTTCGGTGCTCACGCGACAAGGCGCCAAGCAACGGCGTCACATGGGCGCGGCCGAAGGAGACGGGCGCGGTCACGCGGAGGCAGCCGACTGCCTCCTGCCGGCCATGCGCCAGCCGCTCCTCTCCTTCTTCGATCGCTTCGATCGCACGAACGACGCTATCGAACAGGTCCAGGCCCTCGTCGGTCGGGGCGAGCCGTCGCGTAGTTCGATGGATCAGCCGGACACCCGCACGCCGTTCTAAAGAGGCAAGGCGCTTGCTCACGACCGCGAGGCTGGTGCCCAGTTGCGCGGCGGCCGCGGTGAGGCTGCGCTGTTCCACGATCTCGCGAAACGTCTTGAGCTCCATCAGATCGCTAAGCAGCCGATCCTCCATTCGCGCGAAAGTTCCGCTGCCACTATCAACCGGCGTTCGATAGTCAATCGATCCACCGCGCCATTGTGCCGTGCAGCATCAATGCCGATCGTTAGCGCCCCGCCTGGAAGATGCGGCAGAGCTGACACGGAGATTGCAGATGGACATCCACCGCCGCGGGTTCCTGGGTGGCGCTTCCGCCGCCGCCGCAGCAGCCATGATGCACGGAGCGGCTCCTGCCTCCGCCGCGGTGCAGCGCCTCGCGGCGGGCGGGCGCTGGACCCAGAGCTTCCGGCCGCCGCTTGGCCTTGGACTGGGCGGCGAGGCGGTGTTCCAGGTGATCGACGCCCACCCGGGCGGCGCGCGCGGCTATCTGCGCGACCGGCTGGGCCTGGGCGATGCCGAGCTCCGTGCTTTGCGGCAGCGGTACACGGCCTGATGGGCAAGTTCCGGCGGGCCTCATGGGCTCGCCGGAACGCATCGAGATGGCAGAACCGGGAAGTTCCGCTTCCACCGCCATCTCCGCCAGTTTCTTGTGTCGGGCGAGGACCAGCCAATCTTCCGTTCGGGCGATGCCTCCTCTCGCCTCAGGCGCGGATCGGGGATGTCGATTCCTGTCGCGCGTCCGTTCTAGAGAAAGCGGTCGGCTGCACGCGTTTAGCGCCGGCCTTTAGACAAAGTAGACGGTTCGCGCGCATGATGGTGCGATGGCGCGTTTGATCGTTCGATTGAAACAGCTCCGGCAGTCCGATGACCGGATCACGGCGCAGGTTCGGGCGGTGCTGGTGGAGTCGCTCTATGCCTCTCGCCAGTCGCTGATCCTGGGGGCGCTGACCAGCACCGCGATTGCCGCCGTCGTGTCCCTCTCCAGCAAGGACGCCTGGCTGATCGTCTGCGCGATCCTGATCGGGATAGTCGGGCTCGTCCGCATCGTGGATGCGGTGCGCCTCCACCGGCAGGAACTGGCGGAGGGCGCGCGCGGGCCGGGAACGGCGGGGCGGCACGAGCTGCTCTACCGGTTGGGAGCGCTGAGCTATTCCGGGCTGCTCGGCCTGTTCGGCCTCCTGACACTGGTGCGCACCGACGACGGCGTGCTGCAGCTGCTCTCGGTGACGACGGCGATCGGCTATGCTGCCGGGATCGCCGGGCGCAATGCCGGGCGGCCGTGGATCGCGCTGTCGCAGCTCTGTTGCGCGTCCCTGCCGCTTGCCGCCGGGCTGTTGGTCGCGCTCGATCCGCTAAAGGCGGTGCTCGCCGCCGTGATCCTGCTGTTCGTGGCGGCGATGATGGACATCACCCTCCAGACCTATGACGCGATCTTGAAGGCCACCATCGCCTCCCATGAGAATGCCGCCCTGGCCGAGCACAACGCAGCGATGGCGCGGCGCGACGACCTGACCGGCGTCGCCAACCGGACGGCCTTTCGCGAGGAGTTCGAGCATCGTCTTCAGGCCGTGGCAGCGGGGCAGGGCAAGCTCGCGCTGCAATGGCTGGATCTGGACCGGTTCAAGGAAGTGAACGACTCGTTCGGGCACCTGGCGGGCAATGCCTTGCTGGTCGCGGTGGCAGGGCGATTGCGGGAGCGGTACGGCGAGTCCTGCGTGGTCGCCCGGCTGGGCGGGGACGAATTCGCGATCGTGTGCGCGGTCGGGCACGAGCAGGAAGCGGTTGCAAGCGGCCGTACCGTGCTGGAGCTCGTGAAGCAGCCGGTTTCCTTCGACGGCCACAGCCTTCGCACCAGCGCGTCGATCGGCGTGGCGATCGCGCCGGAAGATGGCCGGGACGCCGACACGCTGCTGAGAAACGCGGACCTTGCCCTCTATCGGGCCAAGGAGGGCGGCGGCGACCAGCTTTCGTTCTACGAACCAGAGATGGACGAGAAGATCGAGCGGCGCCGCCAGCTCGGCGCGGAACTGCAGGGAGCGATGGAACGCGGCGAATTCCACCTGATGTTCCAGCCGATCTTCCGGATCGCGGACGAGCGGATCACCTCGTGTGAGGTGCTGCTGCGATGGACCAACCGCCGGTTCGGCGTGGTCTCCCCGGCCGAGTTCATCCCGATCGCGGAGGACAGCGGCCAGATCGACGATATCGGAAGCTGGGTGCTGTTCCAGGCGTGCCAGGCCGCTCGCGACTGGCCGGACGCAGTCACCATCGCGGTCAACCTGTCTCCAATCCAGCTGCGGTCCGCCGACCTTCCAGCCGTGGTGGCGCGCGCGCTGGAGCAGAGCGGGATGCCGCCGGGGCGGCTCCAGCTGGAGGTGACGGAGTCCGTCCTGCTCGAGGACGTGGATGCGTCGTTCGCGGCGCTGGAGGCGCTCAATCGCGTCGGTGTCTGCACCACGCTGGACGATTTCGGAACGGGGTACTCGTCGTTGAGCTACCTCACCCGCTTTCCGTTCCAGACGTTGAAGATCGATCGCTCGTTCATCTCCGACCTGGATCGCAGCCCGGCCTCGATCGCGATCGTGCAGACGATCGTGGACCTCGCGACCAAGCTGGGGATGCGCACGGTTGCGGAGGGCGTCGAGACGGAAGCGCAGCTGATCCAGCTGCGCCGCACCCGCTGTGACGCCGTGCAGGGGTATCTGCTGGCTAGGCCGATGCCGGCGAACATGGTCGGCGCCATGCTCGCCGGCGATGCGTTCGAGACTAGCCCGGGCGCCTGAACGTCCAAGCGATCAGGCGGCGGCCTTCTCGAGCAGGCGGGTCTGCGCCGCGATCAGGCGGCGCATCCGCTTGAGGTCGCCCTCGGTCAGCCGCACCGCGGCATCGGCCCAGAGCTCGACCACCGCTTCCAACTCGGCGAGCGGGAGCGGGTTGATCGCGCGCGACGCCTCGTAGATCGCACAGTGCGCGGTGTGGCGGCGGCGATTCTGGCGGATATACTCCTCCACCGTCCGGCGGCCTTCGCCGGGCTCGGCCAGGCCGTGGACGAGCCCGAGGTCGTAGAGGTCCTCCGCGCTGTAGGTCTGTCCGCTCAGGATCATCTGCTCCGCCCGTGCGGCGCCCAGCCGACGGGACAGGAAGCAGTGGGCGCCCATCCCGGGGAACAGGCCGAACAGCGTCTCGGGCAGGCCGAAGCTCGTGCCCCGCTCGGCGATCACGACATTGAACGAAAGCAGCGCCTCGAAGCCGCCGCCCAGCGCGTCCCCTTCGACCAACCCGATGGTCACGATCGGCAGGTCGAGGCCCAGCATGTTGCGATGGAGGATGCGCACACACGCACGGCCGTAGCGTGCCAGGGCATCGCGATCGTGCGCGCGGATATGCTGGGAGAAGAGGTCCAGGTCTCCGCCGAGCGAGAACACGCCGGGGAAGCGCGAGCCCAGCACCAGATAGCGGATCGGCGCGGTTCCGCTGGTGCAGGCGCGGACGATGTCGTCCTGCCATTGGCCGAACTCACGAAGCAGGTCCGGATTGAAGCTCGGCCGCACCCGCGGACACATATAGGTCCAGAGCGTGTCCAGTTCGGTATCGAACTGCACATCCAGCTGTTCGAATGCGAATAGCGGCGGGGCGTTGTTGTCGGCTGCGTCCAGTCGAGGTGTTTGGGTTGCCGAATCGTGATTGATGCCGGCTTTAAAGCGGGGCTGATGGATCGACATGATGCGTGCCTTCTTCTGCACAGCATTATTGCTGCCTGCGCAGAATAGGTGGGCAATGGTGACGATCCGTCCGGCGCCCGAAGATCCAAACCTTCTGTTAAGGATATTCTGCCATTAAGGGCGAACAACGATGCACCGGGGGGTGCACAGGTTGCGAGCCTTTGTATGAGTGCACGATCCGGCTTCGGGTGCGAACTGCCCCGATGGTCTCTGACGCGATGGCTGGTGGAGCCAGGGGAGGACATCCCCGACAGCATGCGCAGGACGCTGCTGCACAGCCTCTATGCCAGCTTGCCGATCTTTGCAGGCGGGGTGCTGAACACCGTCGCGGTGTCGGCGCTCGTCGCGGCACGGATGCACACGACGGCGGCCTATCTGTGGGTGGCTCTGGAGGTGCTGCTGGCGGCAGCGCGATTGCCGGCCCTGGTGCTGGGACGCAAGGCGATCGCCCAGGGACGGCGGGGTCCGACCGACATCTACATCTCGCTTGCCGTGCTCTGGGCAGCGAGCGTCGGCTATGGCACCTTCATGTGCGTCGCGAGCGGGGACTGGGTCGCCGCGGCGCTCGCCTGTCTCTCGGCGGCGGCGATGGTGGGCGGCATCTGCTTCCGCAACTTCGGCGCTCCACGCCTGGTGGCGGTGATGATCGGGCTGAGCCTGGGGCCCTGCGCGGTCGCCGCAGCATTTTCCGGCCAGCCGGTGCTGCTGCTCGTGATGTTCCAGATCCCGTTCTACCTCATCAGCATGAGCGCGGCCGCCTTCCAGCTCAACCGGTTGCTGGTCCGGACGATGCGAGCGGAGATGATCAACGACCATCACGCCCGGCACGACCCGCTCACCGGCCTCCTCAACCGCAGCGGCCTGGCGCGCTGGGCGGAGGATCGGATGGGGCACGGCCAAGGCGCGCTTGCCGTCTTTTACCTCGACCTCGACTGGTTCAAGAGCATCAACGACACGCTGGGGCACAAGGCGGGGGATACCGTCCTGGTCGGCGTCGCCGAGCGCCTGCAGCAGCTCGCAGCCGGGCGGGGGCAGGTGGCGCGGCTGGGCGGGGACGAGTTCGTCCTGGTGGCGGAGGCCGTGGACCGCGGCGGTGCCGAGCTGTTGAAGGCGCGGATCAGCGCCGCGATCGCCGATCGTGGCTATTTCGTCGATGGGCAGCAGGTGCATGTCGGCGCCAGCGTGGGCGTGGCGCTTTCGGAAGAGCATGGGGAGGACCTGCCCATCCTGCTGGAGATCGCCGACCTGGCGCTGCACCATGCCAAGTCGAGCGGACGCGTCGTGGCCGCTCCGCTCCGCACGCGCGAGACGGCCCCGGATCTTGCTGCGCCACGAGTGAACTAGTCCGCCCGGCGCATCTTCCGACGCCAAGGCACCCAATCGACCGATGCCGCGTTACAGATCGAGCGGCATGGAGGAGCGATCATGGCAGGCACGGACAAGAGGGACCCGTCGAGGAAGCCTGCAGGGCTGCTCGGCCTCTATATCGTGATCGCCTTTCTGGTTGCGATCATCGCGGTTTCCTACGCGTTGGGCTGGGGCGAGCACGACGACACCACGGAAGTCCAGCAGATCGGCGGCTAGCTAGCCGGCTGCGTCTCGCGCCAGAGGCAGGCGGCGAGCACCGCAGGGGTTGGCGTCGGTGAAAGGCTCCGGCTATCTGGCCTTGCGCCACCGCACGCGGCCGTTTGCGGCCACGGGTGGGGAGGGGTGGGTCTTCGAAGCCGGGACAGGTGCATGATCGAACGCCATTTGCTGAAGCTGCGTGCGCGGGACTCGCTGAGCGCGGAGGAGGAGCAGGCGATCCGATCTGCCATCGACGACGTGCGCGAGCATCCGGCAGGCCGGACCATCATCCACGCCAACGTGGAACTGAGCGAATCCACGCTCGTGCTCGACGGCCTGGTCTCGCGCTACAAGGACCTGCGCAACGGCCAGCGCCAGGTGACGGAACTGCACGTACCGGGTGACTTCGCCGATTTGCACAGCTTCACGCTCAAGCGCCTCGACCACGACGTGATGACGCTGACGCCGTGCCGCGTCGCGACCATGTCGCACGAGAACCTCAAGCGCATCACCGAAGAACATCCGCATCTGACGCGCGTCTATTGGTTCGGGACCAACCTGGATGCCGCAATCCACCGCGAATGGACAGTGTCCCTCGGCCGCCGGACGGCGATCGCGCGCTTGGCCAATCTGTTCTGCGAACTGCACGTGCGGTTGGGCATCGTCGGACTGACGGAGGGAAGCAGCTATCGGCTGGACCTTACCCAGGTGGAGCTCTCCGAATGCCTGGGCCTGACGTCGGTCCATGTGAACCGGGTTCTGCGCGAGCTGCGGGAACAGAGAGCGGTCGAGTTCCGGAGCGGGCGGGTGATGATCCATGACCTGCCCTTGCTACGCCGCATCGCCGAGTTTGATCCGAGCTACCTCTACCTTGAGCATCGTTCCCGCTGAGCCGCCCGCGGGCTGCCCCGAGGCGGGGTCGCTCGCCTCTTCAAGCATTGGAAAACGGGGCGAATTGCGTCTTCGCTCAGGTTCGGAATTGGCGTTCGGAGACCCGGACCGGAAATCGTGTTGATCTACGTTTAAGATGGCAACCCAGGGCCTACGCCAGGCTTTTCAGGGGTATGCCCGCATATTCCTTCCATCTCTGCACGCTCGACAAGAGCCGTCCGATCAAGAACGATCATCACGAGTTCCCCGATGTCGGGGCCGCCTTGGCGGAAGCCGCGCGCATCGGCCGGGGCATGATCCGACAGCGCGTTCGCCGGAAGCCCTGCGAACTGCGCGCCCGCCTCGACGTGCGTGACGAGGGGGATGCTCCCGTCGCCCGCATCCTTCTGGCAGAACTCGCCCGCCAGATGTCCTGAGGACAACCTCCCGTGACCGAGCTTGATACCGCGGACGGGGACTATCCCGTCCCTGCGCCCGAGGACGTGCCCTTTCCCGGGCGCATCGCCCTGCATGTGGACGCGACGGACATCACCCGCCGCATCTTCCGGGTACGCGAAGTCGTCCCGGTGCCGGCACCGGGTATCCTGACGCTGCTCTTTCCGGAGTGGTTGCCGGGCTACCACGCGCCGCAGGCCCCGATCGAGCTCTTCGCAGGCCTGACCGTCACAGGCGGTGGAGCGCCGCTTTCGTGGAAGCGCCACGCCGTCCAGGTGCACGCCTTCCATGTCGACGTTCCGGACGATGTCGCGGAAGTGGAGGTCCGCTTCCAGTTCCTGTCGCCGACGGACAGCGCCCAAGGCCGCGTGCTCGTAGGTTCGGAGATGCTGAGCCTCCAGTGGAACACGGTGCTGCTCTACCCGGCCGGCTATTATGCGCGGCAGATCCCCTTCGACGCGAGCTTGACCCTTCCGGAGGGATGGAAGCAGGCGTGCGCGCTCGCGGCGGTGGACAGCGACGGCAGTACTATCCGCTACGAGACCGCGCCCCTCGACGTTCTGGTGGACTCGCCCGTGTTCGCGGGGCGGCACTTCGAACGCGTTCCGCTGGACGACGCGGGGCAGGTGCACCTCAACATCTTTGCCGACAGTGCCGACCAGATTGCGCTCACACCCGATAAGGTCGCGCCGCATCGCGCGGTCGTCGAGCAGGCTGAGAAGCTGTTCGGGGCACGGCCGTTCGACCGCTACGAAGTGCTGTTTGCGCTCAGCGAAGAGATCGGCAGCATCGGCGTCGAGCATCACCGATCCTGCGAGGCGGTGACGCTGCCGACCTATTTCACGGATTGGGAGGGGAGTTTTTCCAGGCGGGACACCATCCCGCACGAGTTCATTCACGCGTGGAACGGCAAGCACCGGCGCGGCGAGGATAGCTGGACGCCGAGCTTCGACCGCCCGATCCGCAACAGCCTGATGTGGGTCTATGAAGGCCAAACCCAGTATTGGGACCGCGTGCTGTGCGCGCGCTCCGGCCTCTGGACGCCGAATTGGGCGATGCAGGCGATCGCGCTCACCGCCGCCACCCATGAGGCCCGCGCGGGAAGCCGCTGGCGCCCGATGAGCGACACGACGCGCGATCCGATCATCGCCGCGCGCGCGACGCTGCCCTGGGCCAGCTGGCAGCGGAGCGAGGACTATTATTCCGAAGGGTCGCTCGTCTGGCTCGATGTCGACACGCGCATCCGAGAGTTGACGGACGATAGGCGGTCGCTCGACGATTTCGCGAGGGCGTTCTTCGCGGCCGAGGAAGCGGGCACCTGCACCACGCGCACCTACACCTTCGACGAGGTGGTCGCCGCGCTCCAGGATCTCGCCCCGTTCGACTGGGTGCGATTCTTCCGCGACAAGATCGAGGGCAAGCACGACGATGCGCCGCTCCAGGGGCTGGAGCGGGGCGGCTACCGGCTAGTCTATCGGGACGCGCCGAGCGATTACTGGCGCAATGCCGAAACGCTCGCGGGCAACGTCAACCTGACGTTCTCGCTGGGTCTGACCGTCGACACGCAGGGCAAGCTGGAGGAAGTGCTGTGGGAGGGGCCGGCCTATGACGCGGCCCTCACGACCGGCACGACGATCCTGGAGGTGGAAGGCGAGCCTTTCTCGCCCGATGCGATGCAAAGCGCGGTCGCAACGGCGAACGGCCCGGACGGCCGAGTCCGGCTGAAGGTCCGCGCGGGTCGGCAGGAGCGGGCGGTCGAGATCGCCTGCACGACCGGCCATCGCTACCCCCATCTCGAACCGATCGCGGGCGCCCGCCCGCGGCTGCTGGAGATCCTGGCGCCGCGCCGTTGACCATCCCGGGCGTGGAAAAGTGCGACCGGGCGATTGCGCGGCGCGGGACGGCACGCGACAAGCAGGAAATCAAAAGGGGAGATTTCCATGCGTCCTGCCTTGGTGATGCTGCTGTTGCCGCTCGTTCCGCTGATCCAGGCGAGCGCCCCGCCCACGGTGCAGGCGACAAAGGTCGCGGAAGGGGAGCAGGACGCGGCGCTGCTCGCCTTCCTCGATCGCGCCTTCGACGAGCAGGTGGCCCTCAGCCCGGAGACGCAGACGCACCTGGGCTTCAAGACCAACTATGACCGGCTGGACGACTATACGGACGCGGCAGCGCAGCGCCGGCGCGACCTGTCGGAGCGGCAGTTGAAGCAACTGCGTGCGCAGTTCCGGCCGGATCGGCTGAGCGAAAGCGCGCGCATCAGCTATCGCCTGTTCGAATATGAGGGGGAGCGCGCGCGCGAATCCTTCCGCTTCCGCAAGCTGCGCTTCCCCGTGTCGACCAACGGCAGCCCCGCGGGTTCGATCCCGGTGCTGCTGATCAACAACCACAAGGTCGACACGGTCGACGACGCGCGCGCCTATGTCGCCCGGTTGCGCGACACGGAACGGGTGATGCGCGAAGTCGCGGCGACGATGCGCGAGCAGGCGGCCGCCGGCATCATCCCCAACAAGGTGAATTTCGCGCCTGCGCGGGCGGATGCGCGCAAGGTGATCACCGGTGCGCCGTTCGACACCGGCACCGATTCCACGCTGATGGCGGACTTCCGCAAGAAGGTGGGGGCACTCGACGCACCGGCCGCCACCAAGGAGGCGCTGCTGCGCGACGCGCAGGCGGCGCTGACGGGGCCGTTCCGCCGCGGGTTCGACACGCTGTTCGCCGCGCTCGACGCAATCGAGCCCAAGTCGAAGGGCAACTTCGGCGCCTGGAGCCTGCCGGATGGCGCCGCCTATTATGCCGACCGGCTGAAGAACTCGACCACCACCAGCCTGACCGCCGACCAGATCCATGCGCTTGGCCTGCGTCAGGTCGCGGCGATCCGGCAGGAGATGGAGGCGATCAAGCGGGAGGTCGGCTTCAAGGGAACGCTGGAGCAGTTCTTCGATCACATCCGCACCGACCCAAAGTTCAAATATCCGAACACCGAGGAAGGCCGCGAAACCTACCTCCGCGATGCACGCGCGGTGATCGCATCGGTGATGGAGGTCGCGCCACGCTATTTCCGGGTGCTGCCAAAGGCGCCGCTGGAGGTCCGCGCGGTCGAGAAGTGGCGCGAGGGGACGGCCTCCACCGCCTTCTACAACCGCCCGTCTGCCGATGGATCGCGGCCGGGCATCTACTACGTCAACCTGGTCGACATGAACCAGACGCAGAAGGTGCAGGTCGCCGCCATTGCCGCGCACGAGGGCGCGCCAGGGCACCATTTCCAGATCGCGCGCCAGCAGGAGCTGACCGGCATCCCCAAGTTCCGCAAGTTCGGCGGCTACGGGGCCTTTACCGAGGGCTGGGGGCTGTATTCGGAGCGACTGGCGGACGAGATGGGGGTCTACAAGGGCCCCTATGACCGGTTCGGCATGCTGTCGCTCCAGGTGTGGCGCGCCATCCGGCTGGTGCTGGACACCGGCATCCATGCCAAGCGCTGGGATCGCGCGCAGGCGATCGCATACTTCAAGGCCAACAGCTCGGTATCCGACACCGACATCGCGCGGGAGGTCGACCGCTACTTCAACTGGCCGGGCCAGGCGACCAGCTACATGGTGGGCCAGCTCAAGATCGCGGAGCTTCGCCAGCGCGCCGAGCGCGAGCTGGGGCCCAAATTCGATATTCGCGACTTCCACGAGGTGGTGCTGGGCCAGGGCGCCCTTCCGCTCGACGTGCTGGAGGAGCAGGTCACGCGCTACATCGCGCAGCGGAAGGGCTGATCCGGGGCGGCGTGCTCCTGGGGAGGCTGTTGAGGCTGACCTCTAAGGGAGCGCGGGGAGCGTAAGCCGGAAGGCGGTTCCGGACGGGGTGTCGAGCAGTTCCAGCTCGCCCCCGGCCGAGGCCAGCAGCGATCGTGCGATCGGCAGGCCGAGGCCCGTTCCCCCGCGTGCCCGCCGCGAGGTGAAGAAGGGCTCGAAGATCCGGCCGCGGTCGGCGCGCGGGATACCGCTGCCATTGTCGGTAACGGTGACGAGCAGGTCCTGCTCCTGCCGCACGTCGATCGTGATCGCGCTCGCCCCGGCCTGGCGGCTGTTGTCGAGCAGGGTGGCGAGCACCGCCTCCAGCGTCGCCTGCGGCATGGCGGCGGCTGGCACCGGCGTCTCGACCTCGACGGCGATGGCGCACTCCGCGCTGCCGAGCGCATCGGCCAGCCGGCGCGCCGTGGCGACGACATCGGCGATGCCGTCCGACGCTGCCGTCATCATGTCGGCACGGGCGAGCTCCAGCAGCCGGGAGACCAGCAGCGTCAGCCGCATCGCGTCTGCGTCCACATTCGCCAGGAACCGGCGCCGATCCTCCGGCCCCATGTCATCGGCGTGGTCCTGCAGCAGCTCGATCGCACCGCGAATGGCGGCGAGCGGCGTCTTGAACTCGTGGCTAACGGCATGGGCGAAGTCGCGCAGGTAGCGGGAACGCTTGTCGATCGCCTCGGCCATGACGGCGAAGTCGCGATACAGGTCCTGAATTTCGATGGCGGCGGTGGGGGGCACCGCGGGCACGCTGCCCTGTCCGGCGGCGACGCCGCGCGCGGCCTGGCGCAACTGGTCGATCGGCCGGGCGATGCCGCGCGAGAGCAAGCCCGACAGGACGATCAGCGCCCCCAGGATGGCAAGCACCCCGAAGGCGATCTTGCCGCGATCCTCGTACAGGCCGACGAACAGCGCGCGTGCCGATCGCGACAGCAGCAGCACGCCCACCACCTGTCCATCGACGAAGATCGGCCGGGCATGGTGCACGCGGATTGCGGCGGCCCGCGACAGCCATTCGAAGCGATAGACCGCCCGATAGGCCCCGTTGCGGCGGAGGGTGGTGGCGGGCCTGCCGTCGAGCGCGGATGTGACCTCGGGCAGGGCCGCGTAGCTGCCGCCTGCCTTGCTGCCCGTGACGAGGCGGCCTTGCCGGTCGAGCAGCAGGATCGACGCGAGGGTCGCTTCGCGCGTCTGCCCGAGAACGGGCGCGAAGCGCGCGGCTGCGGCTTGCGCATCGGCTGTGGGCGGCCAGGCGGGGACGGGGGCCGGGCGCTCCGGAAGGATCGGGGTGCTGCTGAGATCGACCTCCGTGCTGCCGGCCGCTTCGTACGGCCGCCGCCCCATCACGGGTGCGCGTGCGGGAAGGGTGGAAGACGTCCCAGGCCACATTGCGGCGGCGCTGGCCGCGAGCGCTGCACCTTGGGCGGCCAGTTCGGCCTCCGTCTGGCGCACCAGCGTGTTCTCATAAACGCGCAGGAACACCGCGCCGACGCCGGGCAGCGCCGCGACCAAGAAGAAGCTGGCGAACAAATAGGTGCGCAGCGACAGCCGCGGCCAGTGCCGCCGGACCCAGGCCTTGGCCGCGCCGATCACGCCTCGGCGCCGGTGCAGGTCCCGAGCCGATAGCCGATGCCGGGCCGCGTCTCGATCACGTCGGTGCCGCCGGCGTGCGCGAACTTGGCGCGCAGGTTGCGGATGTGGCTGTCCACCGTCCGGTCGGTGATGGCGAAGCCCGGGCCATGGAGCCGGTCGATGATCGCGTCGCGGCTGAACACCTTGCCGGGCATCACCGCGAGCGTGCGCAGGATCGAGAATTCGGTCACGGTCAGCGGCACCTCCGCCTCGTCCCAGCGCGCCTGCCATCCCTCGACGTCCAGGGTGAGCCGGGCGTGGCGGATGGCGGCGCCGATATGGTCGGCCGCGGGTGGTCGCGCATGGGTGCGGCGCAGGATCGCCATCACCCGCGCCACCACTTCGCGCGGGGAAAAGGGCTTCACGACATAGTCGTCGGCGCCCAGCTCGATGCCGAGCACGCGGTCGATCTCGTCGTCGCGCGAGGAGAGGAACAGGATCGGCAGCTCGCCGCTTGCCCGCAGCCGCCGGCAGACTTCCAGCCCGTCCATGCGCGGCATGTTGATGTCGAGCACGATCAGGTCGGGACGGCGCGCCTCGGCGACCTCGAGCGCGGCCTCGCCATCCTCCGCCTCGATCGCGTCGAGCCCTGCCTTGCCGAGGGCGAAGACGAGCAGCTGGCGGATGTGCGGATCGTCGTCGGCGACGAGGATGGTGCGGGGCATGGGGCACAGGATCATGGTTGCCGCCCTTGCGTCAACGGCGCCGGTGGCGGGAACGGAGCGCCGTCACAGCCCCGGCCGTTCGGCACGGCGCGGGGGAGCGGCGCGTGGTCGCCGAGCAGTGCATGGGCGGCAGCGAGGCGGCGGGCGTTGCGCCAGGTCCAGCTGTGCCAGTCGGCCTGGTCGTGTTCGAGGCGCCGCAGCGCTTCTGCACGGAGATAGGTGACGCGATCGCGCAAGACCGGGCCGCCGGCGCGACGCTCGAGTTCGGTCAGCGGCAGCAGCGCGGAAGGACCGAGGCGTGCGAGATAGCAGAGGTCGAGGTCGATACCGGCACGCGCATGGCGGACGTTCCAGGTGGCGGCGGTCGCGCCCAGGTCGATGAGGCTCGCGGCCGCAAGGACGGTGCAGCCTGCAAGTGCGTTGGTGTTGATGAGCCAGCGGGTCGAGCGTCCGGCCAGCATCCGCCAGACGATCAGCACGAGCCCGACCGCCACCAGCGCCATCCACGCAAGCGCCGCGATGCGCAGGCGGGTGAGCGAAAAGGCGTCGATGTAGTCGAGGGTGCGCAGGATGCTGGAGGCGACGAGCAGCAGGTTCTGCGCGACCCAGAGCAGGATCAGCCGCCGGACGAGCGGGCTGCGCGCGCCGTTGCTGCCGGGGCGCGAGGCGACCAGCACGAACGCAGCGGCGAGGAGCGCGGTCGCGATCAGCGGATAGGCCCCGCGATGGGCATAGTCGGCAAGCGTGACGCCGTCCGGCAGCGGCGCGCCGCTCCACAGGAAGGCGAGGTCGAGCGCGTTCTGGATCGCGAAGATCGCGTTGAAAGTCACGAGCGACAGGGTGAGGGTCGCGATCGGCACGTCCGGTGCGCGCGGCCCCGCGAAGGCAGAGGCGTCGCCGATCCGCAGCATGGCGTGGCGCGGCCGCAGGCTGGGCCAGACCAGCAGCAGCACGAACGACCAAAAGATCAGATGGAACACGGCCGAGCTGAGGTCCGGGAAACGGATCGCGGCAAAGGCATTGCCGATCAGCGGATTGGCGGTGGCGAACAGGGCGAGGAAGGTCGCGCCACCCAGGAGCGGCAGCGCGAGGATCGCGAGCAGCGCTGCCAGATTCGCCCCCGGCCGCGCGGGTGAGACCTTCCGCAGGCCTATCATGTCCTGCAGCAACGCCACCGGGCTGAGCAGGCCGTGGAGGAACAGCCGCCCGGTCCAGCCGATCGCGGTCCCGAACCGGTGCTGCGGGAGCAGGGCCGCGGAGGCGAGCGCCGCCCAGAACAGGCACCAGTCGAGCGGGTCGGGATCGTCCACCAGCGCGAAACCGAAGGCGGTCGCTACCAGCAGCGCGCCGAGCGCAGCCCGGTTGCGGCGCAGGTCGGGACGCGTGAGCGCGACCACCGCGGTCCAGGCCAGCGTGAAGACGCCGAGGGTGGCGCCTGGCTCCTCGCCGTAGAAGAGCAACTGCGCCACCGCGACCAGCGCGACGGCGCCGAGCGTTTTGCGGAGGAAGGTGAAACGTGGTCGGTGCGTGCTGCCGGTCATGCCGATCTCCCTTGATCGGCCAGGGACTAGGCAGCGCCCGTCGAGGTCGCGCGGGAGCGGTCGACCGGAAACCATGGCGCTTCGGTGCAGAAGCCGTGCAGAGGGGCGACCGAAGTGCGCGACGGGTGGACATGGCAGCGCTTTGGCGGCACGGCGGCGACGCTTCTCCCCCATCACCGCGGGTTCCGAATTCATGACGCATCAGCCTGAAAGCCGCCGCGGCCTGATCCACGGCGCCACCGCCTATGGCCTGTGGGGTCTGCTGCCGCTCTATTTCCACCTGCTGGATCAGGTCGACGCAGGCGAAATCGTGGCGCAGCGGGTGCTGTGGTCGGTCGTGCTGCTGGTGCCGATCGTGCTGGTGCTGGGGCGTCGCGCCTCCTTGTGGGCGGTGCTGCGCAATCCGCGGACCATGGCGATGCTGGCGGCGAGCGCGGTGCTGATCGCGGCGAACTGGCTGCTCTATGTCTGGGCGGTGCTGCACCATCAGGTGCTGGCCGCGAGCATGGCCTATTTCCTGAACCCGCTGCTCAACATCGCTATGGGCGTGGCGCTCCTGGGCGAGCGGCTGACGCGGGCGCAGGCGGTGGCGGTGCTTCTTGCCGGGGCGGGGGTCGCGGTGCTGGCGCTGGGGGCGGGCGGTGCGCTGTGGATCAGCCTGACGATCGCGCTGAGCTTTGCCTTCTATGGCCTGATCCGCAAGCTGGCCCCGGTCGAGGCGTTCGAGGGGCTGACGATCGAGACTCTGCTGCTGGCGCCGTTTGCGCTGGGGTATCTCGTCTGGCTGTCGGGCCACGGCGGCATGAGCTTCGGCCGGGAGGGCGGGACCACCGCGCTGCTGGTGCTGGCGGGTGCGGTCACCACGGTGCCGCTGCTGCTGTTCGCGGCCGCCGCACGCGAGCTTCGGATGGCGACGCTGGGCCTGCTCCAGTTCCTGGCGCCGACCATGCAGTTCCTTTTGGCGATCACGCTGTTCGGCGAGCGGCTGGACCCGGCCAAGCTGCTGAGCTTCGGACTGATCTGGGCCGGGCTTGGGGTCTATGTCGGCGGCAGCGTTCTAGGTCGCACCCGGCGTGACGCCGTCGCCTGACGGAAACGGGGCCGGCAGGCGCCGGCCCCTCCTGCCTTAGCGGCAGACCACCTCGCGACGATCCAGCGAGCGGCCGAGCAGTGCGCCGCCCGCACCGCCGATCAGCGTCCCCAGCAGCTGCGAGTCGCCGTTGGTGAGGATGTTGCCCAGCACGCCACCGGCCAGGCCGCCGACGATCAGTCCGGTCGTGCCGTCCGTGCGGCGGCAGTAGTAGCGGCCGTTGCTGCCGCGGTAGACGCGGTCGTTCCGGCTGAGGTAGCGCGGCTGGTAGTAGTTGCCGCCGCGATAGTAGCGATCGGCATAGTAGCGGCCCTGGCCGCGCTCGTACCGGTTGTAGTCGTAGTTGCGGTACTGGCGCCAATCGCGCTGGTTCTGGACGGCGCGGCGCCGGTCGTCGCGGCGATCCTCGCGGCGTTCGTTCCAGCGGCGCTCGTTCCGCTCGCGCTGCTGCCGGGCGCGGGCATCGCGATAATCCTGATCGCGCCATCCCTGCGCGGCCGGCGCTGCCGACGCTGCAGCCGGGATGGTGGGAAGAACCATGGCCGCCATCAGGCTGGCGATCAGGGGAATACGCATGACAGTCTCCACTTGGCTTTGACACGTGAAGAACGGCGCGGTGGAGTCCCGGGTTGCGTGAACGGCAAACTACCTTCCGTTCATCCAGAGGCCAGCAAGCGAGGCGGAAGAGTTTGAATGCTGGTCAGGAATGGGTGGACAGCGGACATAGCGTGTAACGGTATTATATGACGATCAGAGGCATTGAGCATTTTCCGCAACCGGAAGACTGGACCGAATTCAGCCTCCAGCAGCTTGGCTACAGGCGGTACTCGGTCTCGATATTCGACCACTGGCTGACGGAGGACGAATGGTCACTGCACCCGTTCGTCTCGCTGGAGCGAGCCCGCGCGAACGGGTTTGAGCAGGCTTTCCACGAGCAAAACCGGAAATTTCGCGCCTTTTACCGCAGCATCTTCGACGGTGGTGTTTTCCGTCTGACTGGATCGCGTTCGAGGCCGCAGGTGACTTGGCACGCTCGCTGGGATCGCCGTTTGAAGAAGGCCGTGACCGCTATGGTAGAAGATCGAACTTGGGGCGCGGAGTTCTACGCACCGGTCTCTCACATCCGTATCTCGTCCGGCGATGCCCGCACCGATACCGTGTTCCTCGAACGGAATGCGGATGAGGCCGCCATTAGAAACCTCGTGATGAGTCACGGCCTAAATCTCATCGGCTGATCCGACATGGGTGCAAGTAAGTGGTTAGCTGCCGTTCAGTCGAACCAGCGAGTGTGCATAGAGCTCAAAAAAGATCGGTCTTCCACGGGATACCCGGACGCTGAACCGATCACCGAATCCACGCCGCACTGGGGGCAAAGGGCTGTTCCGCCTTCATCCTCCAGCCACTCATCGATACTAGCCGTCATGAAGGTTGCTTGGCAGTAGAAGCAGCCGCACACCCCACTTCGCTCCAGCTGCTCCCGGTGGTCGCGCGAATGACGGTGAGCAGCATCCAACGCCTGAGGATCATATTCCATCAGGCCAGCATCGACGCGCTAGGGAATGTCGGCAAGTAGGCGCTAGCTGCCGCTCTCGTTCAGGTCGCAACCTAGTTCGCGTCTGCCGAGCCGAGTGCCTCAGCAATGCCCGCAGCGGCTTCGCGCAGCATCGCTTCGGATTGCGCGGCGGCTTTCAGGAAGTCCGCCTGGGAGGCGGGCGTATAGTTGCAGCCGACGAACAGATGGTCCGCGGGGGGTGACGGGGGCGCCTCGCCGCCGAACGCCTTGGCCAACGCCGCCTCGATCGAACCGCCGGTCGGTTCATAGGCGCCGAGCATGGGGCCGGTCTCGGGATCCACGAAGCGGTAATATTGCTCGGCGACCTTGATGGGTGCACGCTCCATCTTCTGCGCGGCGATGAAGGCCGCTGCCTTGTCGCGCGGCCAGAACGTCACGACCCAGTCCTTCAGGAAGTAGACGGCCGAGACCTGCTCCCCCAGGAACGCGACGGGCTTGGAGAGCGTGTAGCCGTAGAGGCCGATCACGCCCTTTGTCTCCTCGCTCTCCTTGATCTCCCGCATCCAGGCGGGCGGCTTGCCCTGGAGGAACAGCGCGGTGGCGAAGGCGACCGCGGCCGGATGGGACCGGCAGCTGAGCGCATCGCCCAGGGTCTCGGGCGTAAGCGGGATGTCCTCGTCCTCCACCGCGTCCTGGGTCGCCTCAGGCTCGGCCTCGTCTGCCTGGGCGAGCGCGGGCACGGGCAAGGCAAGCGAGAGCGGAAGCAGCAGGCGCAGCAGAGTCGTGTTCATCAACCAACCTGTCGAACGGAGGCGAGCCGACCCGAGCGCGGGCGCGCGGGTCGGCCGTGTGGATCAGGCGGCGATGCGCTCGCTGCCCGGGTAGGCGAACAGCAGGTCGGCGCCTTCGCCGGCTTCGACCTGGGTGGTGCCGGTCAGCGTCAGGCACTCGCCGGCCTTGAACGGGGTGCCGTCGGCGGTGCCCTCGCCTGTGACGGGGACCAGCCAGCCGGTGGTGCCTTCCGGAAGCGTCACGGTGCGGGTGCCGGCGGGCCAGCGTTCCAGCACGAACTTGGGACCTTCGACCAGGATGGTGCGGTCCTCGGAGACCTTGCCGGGTGCGGCCGGGGCGACGAAGGGCACCGCGTCCGACACGGCGACGCCGTCGTCCAGGTGCAGCTCGCGCGGGCGGCCATAGTCGTAGAGGCGGTAGGTCGTCTCGGAGTTCTGCTGGATCTCGATCAGCGTGATGCCGGCGCCGATCGCGTGGACGGTGCCCGAGGCCGAGTAGAAGAAGTCGCCCGCCTTCACCGGCTTCCAGTCGAGCTTGTGCTCGATCGAGCCGTCCTCGGCGGCGGCGCGCAGTTCCTCGTGGGTCATGGGTGCGAGCGTGCCGAGCGCGATGGTCGAATCCGCCTCGGCGGCCAGGATCACCCAGCATTCGTCCTTGCCGCGCGTTAGGCCGCGGGCCTGGGCCTGGGCGTCGTCGGGGTGGACCTGCACCGACAGCTTCTCGCTGGTGAAGAGGTACTTCACGAGCAGGTCGGGGGTCGAATCGCCGGGCGACTTGAACCAGACCTCGCCGATCGGATCGCTGCCCGGGGCCGGATCGGGGAAGCCGGGCCACAGGTTGGTGCGGCCCCAGGGCTTTTCGACGCGGTGGGTTTCGAGCATCGTCGCGGGCAAGTCGGTTCTCCGTTCTCGTGGGGCACAAGGCGTCAGGATGCACGGCGGGGCCGCCGCGCATCCGATCGGTTTCACGTTGCGCGAAAGCTATTGTTCGCGCCACCCCTAAGCGGCTAGGACGCAGCTCATGCGTAAGTCCCTGTTCCGTGCAAGCACGCTGGTCCTGTTCGCCGCTGGAGCGGCAACCCTCTCCGGCTGCGCGCGCAGCGGGGGCGGCTCCGCCGACACGCCCTATGTGGCGCGCGACGTGGGGACGCTCTACACCGCGGCGAAGAACCGCCTGGATCGCGGGCAGTACAAGCTCGCCGCCGGCCTGTTCGACGAGGTCGAGCGCCAGCACCCCTATTCGGTGTGGGCGCGCCGCGCGCAGGTGATGGGCGCGTTCAGCTACTATCTCGACAAGGACTATGCGAAGGCGATCGCCGGCGCGCAGCGGTTCCTGACGGTGCACCCGGGCAACCAGGAAGCGCCCTACGCCTATTATCTGATCGCGCTGTGCTATTACGAGCAGATCGCCGACGTGACGCGCGACCAGAAGATCACCGACCAGGCGATGACCGCCCTGGGTGAGCTGATCCGCCGCTATCCTCAGACCAACTATGCCGCCGACGCGCGCCTGAAGCTCGACCTGGTGCGCGACCATCTCGCCGGCAAGGAAATGGAGATCGGTCGCTTCTACGAGCAGCGCGGCCAGTGGCTGGCGGCATCCATGCGCTTCCGCCGCGTCGTCGACGAGTATCAGACCACCACCCATGCGCCCGAGGCGCTGATGCGGCTGACCGAGACCTATCTGGCGCTGGGCGTGCCGGACGAGGCACGCAAGGCCGCGGCCGTGCTCGGCGCCAACTATCCCGGCACCGAATGGTACGAGCGCGCCTACAAGCTGATGCAGGAGCATGCGCCCCAGACCGCGGCCGCCAAGGACGCCTGACGCGCGCGATCCCCGACCCCGGACGATGAGGACGGATCGATGCTGACGGCACTGTCGATCCGCGACGTCGTGCTGATCGAGGCGCTGGACCTAGAGTTCGGCGCCGGGCTGGGCGTGCTGACCGGCGAAACCGGGGCGGGCAAGTCGATCCTGCTCGACGCGCTGGGGCTGGCGCTGGGCGCGCGCGGCGACACCGGGCTGGTGCGCGATGGCGCCACCCAAGCGGTGGTGACCGCGAGCTTCGATGCGCCCGCCGCGGGGACGCCGCTCGCCGCCATCGTCGAGGAAAACGGGCTGGAACTGGAGCCGGGCGAGCCGCTGATCGTGCGGCGGCTGGTGAAGCGCGACGGCGGCAGCCGCGGCTTCGTCAACGACCAGCCGGCGTCGGCGGCGCTGCTGCGCGAGATGGGGCAGCATTTGGTCGAGGTCCACGGCCAGCACGACGATCGTGGCCTTCTCAACCCGCGTGGCCACCGCGCCCTGCTCGATGCCTTCGCCCGGATCGATGTGCGGGAGGCGAGCGCCGCCTATCGCAAATGGCGCGATGCCGAGGCGGCGCTCGGCGAGGCGCAAGCCGAGATCGAGACCGCGCAGCGCGACCGCGAGTGGCTGGAACACGCCGTCGCAGAGCTCGACGCGCTCGCGCCCGAGCCGGGGGAGGAGGAGGCGCTCGCCGACCGCCGCCGCCTGATGCAGCGTGCCGAAAAGGCGTCCGACGATCTGCGTGCGGTGGAAACCCTGCTGGAAGGATCGGGCGGCGGACTTGCGCAGCTGCGCCAGGCGGCGCGGGTGCTGGAGCGGCTGGGCGACGACCATCCCGCGCTCGCCGAAGCGCTGGCGGCGGTCGATCGCGCGGTGATCGAGGGGGCAGTGGCCGAGGACCGGCTACGGGAGGCGCGGGCGGCACTGGCGTTCGATCCGCGCGCGCAGGAGGACGACGAGGCGCGGCTGTTCGAGCTGCGCGGCGTCGCGCGCAAGCATCGCGTGCGGCCGGACGAACTCGCGGATCTCGCCGACGAGCTGCGAGGGCGGCTGCGGCGGCTGGAGTCGGGCGAGGAAGGAATCGCCGCGCTGGTGGCGGAGGTCGCGACGGCGCGCGGCGCCTATGATGCGGCGGCCGAGGCGCTGAGCGCGCGGCGGACGGCGGCGGCGGGCGCGCTGGACCGTGCGGTCGCGGGCGAGCTGGCGCCGCTCAAGCTGGAGGCGGCGCGCTTCCGCACGGTGGTGGCGCCGCTGGGCTCTGAGCAATGGTCGGCTGCGGGCAAGGACCGCGTCGAGTTCGAGATCGCGACGAACCCAGGCACGCCGTTCGCGCCGCTGATCAAGATCGCGAGCGGCGGCGAATTGTCGCGCTTCATCCTGGCGCTGAAGGTCGCGCTTGCCGAGGAAGGCGGGGCGGGGACGATGGTGTTCGACGAGATCGACCGCGGCGTCGGCGGCGCGGTGGCGTCGGCGATCGGCGATCGCCTCGCGCGGCTGGCCGAGCGCACCCAGGTGCTGGTGGTGACCCACAGCCCGCAGGTTGCCGCGCGCGGACGGCGGCACCTGCTGATCGCCAAGCGCAGCGACGGAGTCGTGACGCGCACCGGCGTGACCCCGCTCAGCCCGGACGAGCGGCGCGAGGAGATTGCACGGATGCTGTCGGGCGCGGAGATCACCGACGAGGCACGTGCGCAGGCGGCACGGCTGATTGACGCCGCCTGAAGGGGGCATTGCGGGGTGGTGGGTGGTGAACGGGTAAAGTGGAGCGTCCGCTAACGCCCCACTTGCGGACAACGCTCCGTTGCCGCAGGGTTGCGGATGACTGACCGGCCCTCCGTCCGATCCCCACCTTCTTCCTGCTGCGCGCCGCTTACGATTTGGACCAGTTGGTGCTTCTGCTGGGGGACGGGACAAACCGTCCGCTTCTGGAGGTTGTGTTCACACTTCCCCGAGCCTTTCGATCCTTTGCGGAGAGCGATTACCACCGTTATTTAGGTGCTTTTGAAGGCAGGCCGCTCATCTATTCCGCTGACCCCGGCTGCGGCATCGAGCTAAGCGGCGACGCCCCCTACCTCCTTGACTACCGCGCCAACGCTCGCGTCCAGGAATCGGAGGAGACATTTTCCTGCCTGATTAGAACGCCGGATCATTGCGTGGAGGTCATCTGCTTCGAGGAGCCCGCGCTTCGTTATTTCTAATGTCCGCTTCCAACCCACTTCGGATATCAGCGGCGGAGACACCGTCCGCCGTGCTCCAGCAGACACGGCAGAAAAGCTAGGCTTAAGCGGCGCTACCGTCAGACGATACCCCGACGGCACCCCCGAACGGCAGGGCACGAGGCGCCCACGTCGGCTATTGCTGCGGGTTAGGTGACCGGTTCGTCAAATCGGTCGTACATGTCCAGGTGCAATGAAAGGCCGCGCTGTGCCAAACCCAGCAGCGTCCCGGGCGACAGCACGGCCTCTTCATTCGAGCTGTTCAGTATGAGGCCGCAAAAGATTTCACCCGATAGCGTGCGATTGATCTCCGCCCACAGGGGAGGGTCGTCCGGCAGCTGATCAAGGAGCTCCCGAAGCAAGAGCTCGAGAGGCTGGTCGGTCCGCCAGCCGGTTGTGAGCTGGAAGCGTCCGGTGCTCGACACCATCTTCTCACCGGTTTCGGACAGGTAGATGTCGCCCTTGCGGATGCAGTAAGCTGGGGTGCACCCGAGTGATCGAGCAAGCTGGTCCGGGTCCAGCTCGTCACCCTTGAGCCATAGAGAAGCTTTGCATTCGGCCAGCTCGATCATTGGTGGAGCATAGCTCGTACACGCCCGCATTCCACCCACAATGCGACATTCAGGCCAGCGATCGGCCGAACGACCGTGACGTCCAGTTGCGGACGCGAGATCGCTTAAGCGGTGAGTGACGATGGACGCGGTTAACCGTGGCGTGAACCGCACTCCGTAGCAGTCGGCGACGTAGAGAGATCCGTGCCGCGCCTGCGGCATGCCGCTTCTGCTTAGCGCTATCCTGCTCTAGGGTGGTGCTTTCTCTTCTCCCCGAAAGTTGCCGATGCGTTCCCTGCTGCTTTGCCTGCCGTTGCTTTCCCTGATCGCGGCACAGCCCGCGCTTGCCCAAGCGGCGCCTGTGGGGTCCACGGCCGAGGCGGCCCTGGCTCCCAAGCAGGCGGCGATCAAGGCGCATGTCGCGTTCCTCGCATCGGACGCGCTGCGCGGGCGGGAAGCGGGGACGCCGGACTATGATGTGGCGGCGGAGTATGTCGCGGCGCAGATGCTGGCGGCGGGGCTGACGCCGGGCGGCAAGGACGGCAGCTGGTTCCAGCCGGTGCCGCTGGTCGCCGCCAAGCCGGCGGGCGAACCGACGATGGCGCTGCGCGTCGCGGGGCAGGCCGTGCCGATGGCGTTCGGGACCGACTGGACGATCCGGGTGACGCCCACTGCCGAGCGCATCGCGCTTTCCGCGCCGGTGGTGTTCGCGGGCTATGGCATCGTCGACAAGGGCAGCGGGCGCGACGATTATCGCGGGCTGGACGTGCGCGGCAAGATCGTCGCGATCCTCTACAGCGGGCCCAAGGGGCTCAACAGCGAGATCGCGGCGCACCTGAGCAATCGGCTCGATCGCGCGCGGGTGGCGAAGGCGCATGGCGCGGTGGGCGTGGTGGTGATCGAGACCAGCCAGATCCACCAGGTGTTCCCGTTCGAGGCGATGGCCGAGGGCTGGGACACGCGCGGGGTGACCTGGGCGGACGCGGCGGGCAAGCCGCGCGACGCCGGCGTGCCGACGCTGGGCGTGCTGAGCTTTGCCGGCGCGGAGAAGCTGTTCGGGGGATCGAAGATCCGCTGGAGCGACGTGCGTGCGGCGGACGATGCGGGCAAGAAGCTGCCGACGGGTGCGCTGGCGGCGACGCTGTCGACGGAGCAGCGCTTCACGATCGAGCATGTGCCGAGCGCCAATGTGGTGGGCATGCTGCGCGGATCCGACCCGACGCTGTCGAGCGAAGTGGTGGTGCTTTCCGCCCATCTCGACCACATCGGCGTGACCAAGCCGGTCGATGGCGATGCGATCAACAACGGCGCGCTCGACAATGCGATCGGCATCGCGTCGATGCTGGAGGTCGCCAAGGCGTTCGGCGCCGAAGGCACGCGGCCCAAGCGCAGCCTTTTGTTCGTGGCCGTCACGGCTGAGGAGAAGGGGCTGATCGGCTCCGACTATTTCGCCCAGCACCCGACGGTGGCGAAGGAGAATGTGGTCGCCAACGTCAACCTGGACATGCCGATCCTGACCTATCGCTTCGTCGACCTGGTCGCGTTCGGGGCGGACCGGTCGAGCATCGGACCGGCGGTGGCGGCGGCGGCCAAGGCGCGGGGCCTCGCGCTGGTGCCGGACCCGGCGCCGGAGGAAGCGGATTTCGTGCGTACCGACCATTACAGCTTCGTACGGCAGGGCGTGCCCTCGGTGTCGCTCAACCCGGGGCCGGGCGGGCGGGGAGCGGCGGCGACCAAGGCGTTCCTGGAGAACAACTATCACCAGCCCTCGGACGAGATCGGGCTGCCGATCGACTGGCAGGCGGCGGAGGACTTCGTCGACGTGAACCAGGCGATTGCGCGCACGCTGGCGGATGCGCCGGATCGGCCGCGCTGGAACAAGGGCGATTATTTCGGGACGCTCTATCGCGGGCCGATGGCGAAGTAGCATGCGGCTGCTGGTCTTCGGCCTGGGCTATGCGGCCGGAGTCGCGGCCGAGAGGCTGGCGGCGCGCGGATGGCGCGTGGTGGGCACCAGCCGGGACGGGCGGGAAGGCACGATCGCGTTCGCCGACGCCGAACGGGTGCGGTTCGAGATTGCTGCGGCTGATGCGGTGTTGTCGAGCGTGCCGCCCGAAGGCGATGCGGATCCGGTGCTGGCGGCGTACGGTGATGCGCTGGCCGAGCGCGGATGCTGGCTCGGCTATCTGTCGTCGACCGGCGTCTATGGCGACGCCGGCGGCGGCTGGGTGGACGAGAGCGCGCCGCTCGGCGGGCGGCGGCCGGCACGGGTGGCGGCGGACCGGGCGTGGCTGCGGCTAGGCGGGCGGGTGCTGCGGCTGCCGGGGATCTATGGACCCGGGCGCTCGCCGTTGGAGCGGGTGCTAGCCGGGACCGCGCACCGGGTGAACCTGGCGGGCCAGGTGTTCAGCCGGGTGCATGTCGACGACATCGCCCGCGGGATCGTCGCGGCGCTGGACGGGCCGGCGGGGGCCTACAACCTCGCGGACGACCTGCCGGCGGACCAGAATGCGGTGGTCGCCTATGCAGCGCGGCTGCTGGGGATGCCGCCGCCGCCGTTCGTGCCGCTCCAAAGCCTGTCGCCGATGGCGCAGAGCTTTTATGCCGAGAACCGCCGGGTGGCGAACGGACGGGCGAAGCGCGTGCTCGGCTGGCGGCCGCGCTATCCCGACTACCGGTTCGGCCTGCGCGCGCTCAAGGCGATGACCAGCCCGGCGAGCACCAGCAGTGCGCCGCCCCCGGCGAGCAGCGACCAGCGATAGCCCTCGAACAGGGTCGAGAGCAGCATCGCGATCACCGGCACGACGACGCCGTTGTACGCCGCCTTGGCGGGGCCGATCGCGCGGATGATGCCGAAGTAGAGCGCAAACGCGATCGCCGAGCCGAAGATCGCGAGATAGAGGATGCCCGCGACATAGGCCCAGCGCCAGTCGAACACCGGTGGGCCGACGGTCGCGGTGGCAAAAGCCGCGTCCATCGCCGCGCCCATCAGCATGGCGATGCCGAGCACCGGCGCCATCGGATAGCGCTTGGCGGCCTTGGTCGCCTGCATGACGTTGGCGACGGAGGCGCAGAGCACGCCGGCAAGGGTGATGCCCATGCCCAGCAGCACCGTGTCGCTGTCGGCCGCTGCCTGGCGCAGCTCATGCACGAACAGCAACGCGACGCCGGCCATGGCGATGCCGGAGCCGACCAGCAGCTGGCGGCCCATGCGCTGGCCAAGGAAAATGCGCGCGAGCGTCGCATTGGGGACGATCAGCAGCGCGTAGACGACGGCGACCAGCCCAGAGGTCACGAACTGTTCGGCGCGATAGACGAAGTTGAAGTTGAGGCAGAACTGGGTGAGCGCCAGCACGGCGGCAAAGCCCCAGCCGCGGAGGTCGAGCCGCAGCGACTCGCGCCGGAGCAGCGCCCACACCAGCATGGCGATCCCGCCCACGCCGAAACGATAGGCGACCGACCAGGTCGGCGGCACCACGCCGAGCTGGTCGCGGATCACAATCCAGGTCGATCCCCAGATCAGCGTGACGATCCCGAACGGGATCAGCACGCCCAGCGTAGCGGAGCGCGGCGTCTCGCCGGCGGGGACGGGCGTGGTCACAGCGCCGCGATGGCGTCGGCGAGCGGACGGATCTGCTCCTCGGTCTGGTCCCAGGAGGTGACCAGCCGGATCTCGCCCGGCGCCCAGTCGTAGAAGTCGAAGCCGAGCGCGCGCAGCGAGGCGGCTTCCTCGGGGCTGGCGCGCAGGAACACCTCGTTCGCCTGGACCGGATAGACGAGGCGATCGCCTGCGGCCCGCGCGAGCAGCGCGGCACCGGCGTTGGCGGCACGCGCGTTGGCGAGCCACAGGTCGTCCTCCACCATTGCCAGGATCTGCGCGGCGAGGAAGCGGCCCTTGGAGGCGAGCAGGCCGGCGCGCTTGCGGCGGTATTTGGTCGCGGCGGCGAGTTCGGGCTTGAAGAACACCAGAGCCTCGGCGCTCATGCCGCCGTTCTTGATGAAGCCGAAGCTCAAGGCGTCGACGCCGGCCTTCCAGGTGACGTCGGCGGGTGAGCAGCCGAGGTGGGCAACGGCATTGGCGAAGCGGGCGCCATCCATGTGCAGGCCCAGGCCGCGGGCGCGGGTGATGGCGCCGATCGCTGCGACCTCTTCGGGCGTGTAGACCAGACCATATTCGGTGGCGTTGGTGATGGAGACGGCGTGCGGCTGGACCCAATGGACGCCCTCGACGACGCGGTCGAGGCGGGCGGCCAGGGTTTCGGGCGTGAGCTTGGCGCCGGGGCCTTCGACCAGCAGCAGCTTGGCGCCGTGGGTGTAGAATTCGGGCGCGCCGCCCTCGTCGTTCTGGATGTGCGCGTCGGCGTGGCAGACGATCGCGCCGTGCGGCGGGCAAAGTGCTGCGAGCGCCAGGCAGTTGGCGGCGGTGCCGGAGGGGACCCACAGCGCCGCGACCTCGGTCTCGAACAGTTCCGACAGTCGGCCGTCGAGCGACTGGCTGAGCGCGTCGCCGTCATAGGCGGTGTCGAGCCGGTTGGCGGCGAGGATCGCCTCGATCACCTGGGGGCAGGCGGCAGCGGCATTGTCGGAGAAGAAGCGCATGGCCGCGCCTTGGGCGGCGGCGCGGCCGAGGTCAACGGCTAGCTAAGGGCGCGCTCACTCTTCGTCTTCCGGTAGGCGGCGTGCGTCGGGTTCCCGCGGGGGCGGGGGGCCGCGGCGGTCGGGGCCGTTGCGGTCCACCACGATGCCGCCGTCCCGATCGAGGCGGAGGTTGAGGCCCAGGCCCTGAACCTGTCCCTCCAGCGCGTCCGTCGCCTCGTCGATCCTGGCACCGGCCTCGTCGATCGCGTCGCCTGCGATGTCGACGCTATTGTCGATCGCCTCGTCGAGATCCTCGTTCACCTCGGGCGGTGGGGGCGGCAGCTGCACGCCGAGCGCCTCGGTCATGAAGTCGCGCCAGATCCGCGCCGGTAAGCCGCCGCCGGCGAGGCCGGGGTTGGGCGTGTTGTCGTCGTTGCCCAGCCACACGCCCGCGACGATGTCGCCGGCATAGCCCACGAACAGCGCGTCGCGGGAGTCCTGGGTGGTGCCGGTCTTGCCGAACGCCTCGATGGGCAGGTTCGCCTGGTGGCCGGTGCCGCGGATCGAGGCGGCGAGCAGCTCGCGCATGCCGTCGAGTTCGCGGCGGCCGAGCGGGCGGCTGCTGTTGCGCAGCCGTTCGAACCAGCTGGTCTGTTCCTCGTCCTTGAGCCCATGCGGGCGGACCGGCGCCTCGCCGGCCGCGATCGCGGCATAGGCGGCGGTGAGTTCGAGCAGCGAGACGTTCGCGGTGCCGAGCGCGATCGTCGCCTCGTTGGGGATCGGCGTCGAGATGCCGAGGTCGCGGGCGGCGCGGATCACGTTGCGCACGCCCACTTCCTGCGTCAGCCGCGCCGAGGCGACGTTGCTGGAGCGGGCAAAGGCGCGGGTGAGCGGAATGGTGCCGAGATAGCGGCCGTCGCTGTTCTTGGGGCTCCAGTCGCCGATCGTGAGCGGCTCGTCCTGCACGGGGGAGTCGGGGCTGAGGCCCGAGCGCAGCGCCGCGAGGTAGACGAACAGCTTGAAGGTGGAGCCGGGCTGGCGGCGCGCCTGCACGGCGCGGTTGAACGGGCTGTCCTTGTAGTTCTTGCCGCCGATCATCGCGATCACGCGGCCATCGGGATGCATTGCGACCAGCGCGACCTGGGTCTGGCGCAGCCCGGCACGGCGGACCGCACGCTCGGCGGCGCGCTGGATGCGGCTTTCCAGCGTGGTGGTGACGCGCAGGTCGGTGCCGACGCCGCCGGCGCGATCGCGTGCCGCCGGTATCACCCAGTCGGCGAAATAGGTGCCGCTGGGGAGATCGTCGCCCTTGGACACGCGGAGCTTGGCGGGCTTCACCGCCCGTGCCTCCGACGCGGTGAGGAAGCCGGCGGCCTTCATGGTCGAGACGACCACGGCCTGCCGCTCGCGCGCGCCCTTCAGATTACCGGTGGGGGCGAGGCGCGACGGCGCCTTGACGAGGCCTGCGAGCATCGCCGCCTGGGCGGTATTCAGGTCCTGCGGTTTGCGGCTGAAATAATGCTGGGACGCGGCCGCCAGGCCATAGGCGTTGTCGCCGAAATAGACGTTGGAGAGGTAGCGCGACAGGATCTCGTCCTTGGTCAGCCAAGCTTCCAGCCAGAAGGCGATCATCACCTCGCGCAGCTTGCGCGCCGCCGTCCGGTCCGAATCGAGGAACGCGTTCTTGGCGAGCTGCTGCGTGATGGTGCTGCCGCCTTCGCGAACGCCGCCCGACATGGTGTTGTGCACCATGGCGCGCAGGATGCCGCGCGGGTCGATGCCCCAGTGGCTGTAGAAGCGACGGTCTTCGACGGCGAGGAACGCCTGGGTGACGTGCTTGGGCAGCTTGGTCGCGTCCACCGGCTTGCCGATATTGGCGCCGCGCTGGGCGATCGGAGTACCCTCGGCAGAGAGCAGCGTGATCGAAGGGGGCAGCGGCGGCTGCAGCGACTTCGACAGGGGGGCGGTGAGCGCCAGCCAGGCGATCGCCAGCACCAGGAGGATGATGCCCGCCGCCACCAGCCGGATCGTCCAGCGCAGCCAGCGGGGGCGGCCGCTCCGGACCGGAGGAGCAGGCGGCGGCGGCGGAGGCGGCGGCGCCCCGAAGCCGCCGTTGTTGCCGAGCGGCGTGGCCGTACCGGCACCGGCGCCAGCCGCCAGATCGAACTCCGCCAGCGCGGCATCGAACTGCGCCATCCGCGCACGGCGCTGCTGCTCCAGCTCGCGCAGGGCGGTGGAGGAGCGGCCGACGCGGGCCGGATCGAGCGGGCGGCCTTGCGGGAAGGGATCGTCTTGCATCTGAAGGGCTGTGTTACGTCTCTAGCACAGCATCCGCAAGCGCGGGTGCGTCGCGGTGGGTGCGCAAGGAGCCGCTAGCGCAGGAGCTAGGCGAGGAAAAGGCAGGGATCGGTTGCGAAAACGTGACCGGCTTGACTGGCCCTCAGGCCTCCAGCTCGGCGTCCCAGTAGAGCCAGTCGTGCCAGGTGTCGTGCAGATGGTTGGGCGGGAAGCGGCGGCCGTGTTCCTGCAACTGCCAGTTGGTCGGGCGGATCGGCGCGATGTGGAGCGGCATGTCGGCCTGGCGGGGGGTGCGGCCGCCCTTGCGCAGGTTGCACGGCGCGCAGGCGGTGACGACATTCTCCCAGGTGGTGCGGCCGCCCTGGGCGCGCGGTACGACGTGGTCGAAGGTCAGGTCCTTGGGCGCGCCGCAGTACTGGCAGGCGAAGCGGTCGCGCAGGAACAGGTTGAAGCGCGTGAAGGCGGGAAAGGCGGAGGGGCGGACATATTGCTTGAGCGCGATCACCGAAGGGAGCTTCAGCGAGGCGGTGGGGCTGTGTACTTCGCGTTCGTAATGGGCGACGATGTCGACCCGGTCGAGGAATACCGCCTTGATCGCGGTTTGCCAGGGCCACAGGCTCAAGGGGTAGTAGCTGAGCGGCGTATAGTCGGCGTTCAGCACAAGGGCCGGGCAACTGTCCGGATGGCGCATCAGATCGGGATGAAACATGCGTTCCCCTCGCCCTCGTTCCCGGCTGCCTATGACAGCGCGTGGTGACAAGGGCATGACAGCATGGGCCGCAAGGGCCGGTCAAGGGGGAGTTGCATGATCCGCACCAGTCGCTTCGCGCCGAGCCCCACGGGGCGGCTGCACCTGGGACACGCCTGGTCGGCGGTGCAGGCCCACGCGCTGGCGCGGGCGAGCGACGGCCGCTTCCTGCTCCGCATCGAGGACATCGACCAGGGGCGCAGCCGGCCCGAGCATGTCGAGGGGATCCTCGCGGACCTCGCCTGGCTTGGGCTCGAGCACGACGGGCCGGTGGCGTTCCAGTCGCAGCGGATGCCGATCTACGCCGAGGCGCTCGACCGGCTGAAGGCGCAGGGGCTGGTCTACCCGTGTTTTTGCACCCGCGCTGACATCGCGCGCGAAGTGGCGGCAAGCGCGTCCGCTCCCCATGGGAGCGACGGCCCCGTCTACCCGGGGACGTGCCGCGAGCTGGCGCCCGATGTCCGCGCGCGCCGGCTCGCCGTCGAGCCGCACGCGTGGCGGATCGACATGGCGCGCGCGGTCGCGGTCGCCGGCCCGCTCGAATGGGACGATGCCTATGCGGGCGTGGTGCGCGCCGATCCGCAGGGTCAAGGCGACGTCGTGCTCGCCCGCAAGGACGCGGGCGTCAGCTATCACCTGGCGGTGACGGTGGACGACGCGGCACAAGGCGTCACCGACGTGGTGCGCGGCCGCGACCTGTTTGCGGCAACCCACGTCCACCGGCTGCTCCAGGCGCTGCTCGACCTGCCGACCCCCTTCTACCATCACCACCCGCTGCTGGTGGGCAGTGATGGCGAGCGGCTCGCCAAGCGGCATGGTGCGCCGACGCTGGAGTCGATGCGGGTGGCGGGCGTGGACGGGCGGGCCCTCGCAGGGGAGCTGAGGGCGGGGCGCCTGCCGCTTGGCTTCGCGCTGGCAAGCGCCTAGGCTCCCCGCATGAACACGTTTCTCGTCCTGCTCCTGATCGCGGCGATGATCGCGACGGTGGTTGCGCTGGTCCGTGGCGTCGTCACGTTCCTGAAGACCTCCGGTGAGGAGGCGCGCGGGCAGGGGCCGAGTGCGGCGAGCGTGAAATCGAACAAGATGATGCAGGCGCGCATCCTGTTTCAGGCGATCGCCATCCTGATCGTGGTGCTGATCCTGTTCGCGGCGGGGCGCACCTGATGGTCAAGCTCAACAAGATCTACACGCGCACCGGCGACGACGGCACGAGCGGCCTGGCGGACGGATCGCGGGTTGCGAAATCCTCCTTGCGCATGACGGCGATCGGCGACGTGGACGAGGCGAACAGCGCCATCGGCGTCGCGCGCACGGCACTGGGGCACGGCATCGTCGAGGAAGCGCTGGCGCGTATCCAGAACGACCTGTTCGACCTGGGCGCGGACATCGCCACTCCGCTGGCGGAAGGGGAGGCACCGGGTGCGGCGCTCCGCATCGTCGCCTCCCAGGTCACCCGGCTGGAGCAGGAGATCGACCGTCTGAACGACGAGCTGAGCCCGCTCACCAGCTTCGTGCTGCCGGCAGGGGACGCGTCCGCGTCCGCCCTTCACCTGGCGCGCACGATCGCCCGGCGCGCCGAGCGTAGCGGGGTTGCCGCCACCCAGGACGCGATGCTGAACCCGCTGGCGCTCGCCTATCTCAATCGTCTGTCCGATTATCTGTTCGTCGCCGCCCGCTGGGTGAACCAAGCCGGGGCCGGAGACGTTCTCTGGGTTCCAGGGGCGCAACGATAGGCGAAGCGGCGGGCGATGCAGGACATTCAGTACGAGCCTGCGTCTCCCCCGCTCCAGAGTCGGTTCGCCGGGGTGCGCGCCTTGAGCGAGGCGCTGGTCGCGCCGCTCTCGGATGCCGACGCCAGCGTCCAGTCGATGCCCGACGCGTCGCCCGCCAAATGGCATCTGGCGCACACCAGCTGGTTCTTCGAGACGTTCGTGCTGCGGGACCATGTGCCGGGCTATACGCTGCACGATCCGCACTTCCCCTTCCTGTTCAACAGCTATTACGAGGCAGAGGGAAAGCGGCATGCCCGCGCCCGCCGCGGCATGGTGACTCGCCCGACGCTCGCGGAGGTGCTCGCCTATCGCCGCGCGGTGACCGAGGCCGTGCTGGCAAACTGGGCACGCCTGCCGCCACATGCCCTGGAACTGGTCGAGCTCGGCTGCCACCACGAACAGCAGCACCAGGAGCTGCTGCTCACCGATATCCTGCACCTCTTCTCCGAGAACCCGATCGAACCGGCGCTGTGGCCGGCACCGCGCAAGCAGCCGGTCGCAGTCCCGCCGCCGATCGGCTGGATCGAGTATGCGGGCGGTGTTGCCGAGGTGGGGCATGATGACGGGGGCTTCGCCTTCGATTGCGAGGGGCCGCGCCACCGGGTGCTGCTGCACCCCCATGCGATCGCTGACCGAACCGTCACCAATGGCGAGTGGGCGGCCTTCATTGCCGACGGCGGCTATCGCGAGCCGCGCCATTGGCTGTCGGACGGCTGGGCTTGGGTGCAGCGCGAGGGGATCACCGCGCCGCTCTATTGGGCGGAGGGCGAGGGCGGCGGCTGGACCCGCTTCGGCCTGGATGGACGGCGTCCGATCGATCCTGCCGCCCCGGTCACGCATGTCAGCTTCTTTGAAGCGGATGCCTATGCCAGCTGGGCGGCTGCACGCCTGCCGACCGAGCAGGAGTGGGAGGCGGCAGCCGCCGGTGAGGATGCCTGCGGCGGCAACCAGCTGGACGGGGCCGGGCCGGTCGAGCCGCGCCCGGCTGCGGCCGCTCCCGCCTTCTTCGGCGATGTGTGGGAATGGACCGGCAGCGCCTACCGTCCCTATCCGGGGTTCCAAGCGGCCGAGGGCGCGGTCGGCGAGTACAACGGCAAGTTCATGAGCGGCCAGTTCGTGCTGCGCGGTGGCTCCTGCGCCACTCCGCGCGGGCATCTGCGGGCGAGCTACCGCAACTTTTTCTACCCGCACCAGCGCTGGCAGTTCACCGGCGTACGGCTCGCGAAGGACCTTTGATCCCCCGGATGCCAGAACGTCAAGCTGCCGCGCCCGCCGCCGTCGACCCGCGCTTCCGCGCCGACGTGCTCGCCGGCCTTTCCATGCGCCCGCGCGCGATTCCGGCGCGCTGGTTCTACGACCGCCGCGGATCGGAGCTGTTCGAGGAAATCACCCGGCTGCCGGAATATTACCCGACCCGGACCGAGACCGCGCTGCTCCACCGGGCGGTGCCGGCGGTCGCAGGCCTGTGCGGGGCGGGCCGTGCGGTGGTGGAGTTCGGATCGGGCTCCTCTGCCAAAACGCCGATCCTGCTGGGCGGCATCGCCCCCGCAGCCTATGTGCCGATCGACATCTCGGGTGACTTCCTTCGCGACTCCGCCGCCGAGCTGCAGCAGGCATTCCCGACCCTGCCGGTCCTGCCGCTGGAGGCGGACTTCCTCCGTCCCGTGACGCTGCCCGGCGCCGTCGACGGCCAGCCCAAGCTCGGCTTCTTTCCCGGTTCGACGATTGGCAACATGGAGCCCTATGCCGCGGTCGACCTGCTGCGGGCGATGCGCGGATCGCTCGGCGAAGGCGCGCAGCTGCTGATCGGCATCGACCGGGTAAAGCCGGAAACGGTGCTGGTTCCCGCCTATGACGACGCCCAGGGCGTCACCGCCGCCTTCAACTGCAACCTGCTCGAACGGATCAATCGGGAGTTGGAGGGAACGATCCCGGTCGCGCACTTCGTCCACCGGGCGGTCTGGAACGACGCCGCCTCCCGCATCGAGATGCATCTGGAAGCGACGCGCGACCTGCGCTTCACCGTCGCTGGCCAATCGTTCGAGATCGGCGCGGGCGAGACGATCCACACCGAGAACAGCCACAAATATGGCGAGCGCGGTGCCCGCGTGCTGCTGCGCGCCGGGGGCTGGACCCCGATCGGCGAATGGTCCGACGAGCAGGGCTGGTTCGCGCTGATCCTGGCGGAGGCGCAGCCCTTCGCGACCGCGCCCTAGCGCCTCAACGTAGGACGCGGGCGCGCCACGTCGGCAGGTACACCTTGCTGCCGCGGCACTCCGGCATCTCCTCCTGTCGGGAGAGGCGGAAGCGGGTGCCGTCCCAGACGAACTCCTGGCGGATGCCGCAGTCGCCGAGTCCACGGCCGCGCGCGAAGCTGGTGAGCACCTCCTTCTCGAAGCTGCCGTCGACCACGTTCTGGATCGGCGAGCCGTCTTCGGACATGCCCGACTGCGCGTCGAACTGCGCCGGCGTGTGCTTGCCGTCGCGCACGGTGAACACCGCCATCATCAGGTTATAGGCGCCCGACGAGCAGGGAAGCAGGACGAGGGTGCGGTCGCCGAGCGGCTTTGCCTGCGGCGGGCCGAGGTCGCGATCGGTTTCGCATCCCGCCTCGCGCTTCATTGCAGCGACGCGGGCGGGATCGAGCAGTGCGGCTTCCCCGCGCACCGGCACGGCCCTGATCACCGGAAGTGCAGGCGCGGGCGCCGTATCCGCCTTGCTCCCGCGCGCGACCAGTGCGCCGCTGGTGCCGGCGCGTCCCTGCCGTTCGTCGATCCAGCGAAGTGCGGCGGCGGCACCCGACAGGCTCACCGTGCCGATCGCCTTGCCCGTGCCATCCGAGACAGCGAGCCGCCGTCCGTTGCCGACCGCGGCCGCGATCCGTTCCGCATCGGTGCCGTCGAACTGCACCGCGCCACCGGCTGCCGTGCCGCCCTTGGCGAGTTGCGTCCCGTCTACCGAGATGGTGAGCGGCGGCAGGCGCTCCTCCTGTCCCGTGATATGCACCTCGGGCACCGCTCCCGGTCCCGCGGCACGGTCGAGCGCGAGCATCAGCGTCGGCTGGATCTCGTCTTCCGGCGCCAGCGCCACGGCCCGGCACGCAAGCCCATTGTCGCAGCCGACGATCCAGTCCCGGAACGTCTTGGTCTCGGCAGGCTTCGGGGAAGCGTGACTGTCCGCATCCGCCTGCTGCGGTGTCTGGGCAAGGGGCTGGGGCGCAGCGGCGGTCTGGCCCGGCTGGGCGTTGGCAGGCGCGGGATCGTTGTCGCAGCCGGCGAGAGGCAGGAGGAACAGGCAGGCGAGCAGGGAGAGGCGGTGCATGGGGCGACACTATCGCGCTGTGCCGGCCGTCGAAACCCGCTATTGCCCCCGTCAAAGACAGGAGGATGGATGATGCAGGCAGTCGGAGTGATCGGCGCAGGGCAGATGGGGGCGGGAATCGCCCAGGTGGCGGCGCAAGCCGGCTATCGCGTGCTGCTGTCGGACGTGTCGGTCGAGCGCGCCGAAGCAGGCAAGGCGGGGATCGCCAGGCAGCTTGCCCGCGCCGTCGAGAAGGAAAAGATCACCGTCGACGATCGCGATGCGGCGCTCGGGCGCATCGAGGCGGTAGGCGATGTCGCCGCCATGGCGCCGTGCGACCTGGTCATCGAGGCGGCCACCGAGCGTGAGGCGATCAAGCGCGCGATCTTCGCCGAGGTAGGCAAGGTGCTGGGTCCCGACGCGATCCTGGCGAGCAACACCTCGTCGATCCCGATCACCCGCCTGGCGCAGGCTTCGCCCGATCCGGCCCGCTTCATGGGCGTGCACTTCTTCAATCCCGTGCCGGTCATGGGGCTGATCGAACTGATCCGAGGGCTCGCGACCTCTGACGAGACCGTGTCGCGCGTGGAAGCGTTCGGCCAGTCGCTCGGCAAGCGCATCGTCCATGCGAACGACGCGCCGGGCTTCATCGTCAATCGCGTGCTGATGCCGATGCTGAACGAGGCCTGCTTTGCGCTGGGTGAGGGCGTGGCGACGATCCCGGACATCGACGCCGCCTGCCAGCTCGGGCTCAACCACCCCATGGGGCCGTTCACCCTTGCCGACTTCATCGGACTGGACACGTGCCTGGAGATCACGCGCGTGCTGTTCGAGGGGACGGGGGACCCCAAGTTCCGGCCGGCGCCGCTGCTGGTGAAGTATGTCGAAGCCGGCTGGTATGGCCGCAAGACCAAGCGCGGCTTCTATGACTACACGGGCGCGGAGCCGGTGCCGACGCGGTAGGCGACCGGCGGGGTGAGGCTTCTGCCGGGCTGCCAACGCCACCCCAGCACTCCGTATCCCCGCGCAGGCGGGGATCCAGGGCCAAGCAGAGCAACGGCGGGCAGTCCCTGGAACCCTGGGCTCCGGCTTTCGCGGGAGCACGGAAGGGGAGCGCGAGGCGGACAGGGATACGCCTGCCTCCCCAGTGGTCGAGCGCATGCAGGGGCGCTAAAGGTCGTTTCCCGCACGAAATGATCGGCTGCGCGAAACGAATGCGCGGCTGTGGGGTTAGGAGAGGCATGCAAGTTTCGTCGGCGTCCGCGGCTCTGGTCGAGCCTCCATTTTCCCTGCTTCGTGATGCAAGCCTGTTCCTGGATTTCGACGGGACGCTGGTGGAACTGGCCCAGCGGCCGGACGGCGTGTCCGTCGACGAGGCGCTCCACACGCTGCTGCTACGCCTTGGGGAGCGGCTCGATGGACGCGTGGCAATCGTCAGCGGGCGCTCGATCGCGCAGATCGACGACTTTCTCGGTCGTTCGCTCGGGCGGATCGCCGTCGTGGGCAGCCATGGCGCGGAGATCCGCCGCGCCGGCGGCGCGATCGTGCGGCCAGAGCGCCCTGCTGCACTGGAGACCGCCGAGGCTGCGTTCACGGAGCGCTTCGGGAACCGCCCCGGCGTCGTCGTCGAGGTGAAGTCGCTGGGCGTTGCCATCCACTACCGCATGGCGCCCGAAGTGGAGGCGGAGGCCCAGGCGCTGGTGGAGGCCTTTGCCCGGCACGACGGACTGGAGGTACAGCACGGGAAAATGATGGCCGAGCTGCGCATGGCCGGCCATGACAAGGGCACCGCAATCGCCGCGCTGCTGGAGGATGCGCCGTTCCTTGGCCATGCCCCGATCTTCGTCGGCGACGACCTGACCGACGAGCCCGGCTTCGTGTTGTGTGCCCGTCATGGCGGTGCCGGCATCCTGATCGGCAGCCCGCGCGATACCGCGGCCCGGTTCCGGCTCGAGGACGTGTGGAGTCTGCGCCGCTGGCTGGAGGCGGCGGCTTGACGGCGACGCTCGATCTCTGGCCGATCGGCAACTGCCAGGTGTCCGCGCTGGTCGACCGGGCCGGCCGCTTCGTCTGGGGATGCGTCCCGCGTGTCGACGGTGAGCCGACCTTCTGCTCGCTGCTCGACGACCGGCCCCGGGGCGGGGAGGAGGGGTCGAGCGGCTTCTGGGACATCGACCTCGAAGGCTGCGTCGAGACCCGCCAGTCCTACGTCCGCAACACCCCGGTGCTGATCACCCGGCACAGCGACGCCGACGGCAACGCCATCGAGGTGGTCGACTTCGCGCCGCGCTTTCGCCGCAACGGGCGCATGTATCGGCCGGTGGCCTTCTGTCGCATCGTCCGGCCGGTGGCAGGATCGCCGCGGGTGCGCGTGCGGTTGCGGCCGGCACGCGACTGGGGCGCGCAATCGCCCGAGCGGACGCGGGGCAGCAACCACATCCGCTACCTGCTGAACGACATGACGCTGCGGCTGTCGAGCAACGCGCCGATCGGCTGGATCGAGGAGGAGCGCCTGTTCCGGGTAGAGCGCCCGCTCTATTTCTTCCTGGGGCCGGACGAGAGCTTCGCGGCCGCGATCCCGACCGCGATCGATGCGATGCTCGACCGGACGGTGCGCGAATGGCGGCACTGGGTGCGGGATCTCGCCACGCCGGCGGAGTGGCAGGATGCCGTGATCCGCGCGGCGATCACGCTGAAGCTGTGCCAGCACGAGGAGACCGGCGCCATCGTCGCGGCGCTCACCACTTCCATCCCCGAGCATGCGGGGTCGCAGCGCAACTGGGATTACCGCTTCTGCTGGATCCGTGATGCCTATTACACGGTGCAGGCGCTCAACCGCCTGGGCGCGCTCGACGTGCTGGAGGGCTATCTCGAATATCTGCGCAACATCGTCGACAACGCCAAGGGCGGGCACATCCAGCCGCTCTATGGTGTGGGTGGCGAGGCGCAGCTTCCCGAGCGCGTTGCGGAGAGTCTCCCCGGCTATCGCGGGATGGGCCCGGTGCGCGTCGGCAACCAGGCCTATGAGCAGGTCCAGCACGACGCCTATGGGCAGATCGTGCTGTCGAACGCCCAGGCTTTTTTCGACCAGCGGCTGTTCCGGATCGCCGGGCAGGGCGACTTCGAGGCGCTGGAGCCGGTAGGCGAGCGCGCCTGGGAGGCGTTCGACAAGCCCGATGCGGGGCTTTGGGAACTGCGCACGCGCAGCCACGTGCACACCTATTCCGCCGCGATGTGCTGGGCGGCATGCGACCGGCTGGCAAGCGTGGCGAAGCACCTGGGGCTCACGGATCGTGCCGCCTTCTGGCGCGACCGTGCGGACACGATGCGGCAGCGCATCGAGCAGGCGGCGTGGCGGCCGGACACGAAGCGCATGTCGGCGACCTTCAGCGGCGACGATCTGGACGCGAGCCTGATCCAGCTGCTCGACCTGCGCTTCGTTGCTCCCGACGACCCGCGCTTCCGCGGTACGCTGGAGGCGGTGGAGGCGGGGCTGCGGCGCGGATCGCATATGCTGCGCTATGCGACCGAAGACGATTTCGGCCTGCCGCATACCGCCTTCAACGTCTGCACCTTCTGGCTCATCGAGGCATTGCACGCGACGGGGCGTGTCGAGGACGCGCGCGTCCTGCTGGAGGAGATGATCGAGCGGCGGACGCCGGCAGGGCTTCTTTCGGAGGATATCGATCCAAGCACCGGGGAGCTGTGGGGCAATTACCCCCAGACCTATTCGCTGGTGGGGCTGATCAATTCGGCGATGCTGCTCAGCAAGCCGTGGACGGAGGTACGATGAGTCGCCTGATCGTGATTTCGAACCGCGTGCAGGCGCCGACCGCCGCCGACGCGGGGGGTGCACAGGGCGGCCTTGCGGTGGCGCTGACGGCGGCGCTGCGCGAGGAGCACGGCATCTGGTTCGGCTGGTCGGGCGAGACCGGGGAGGACCACAAGCTCCGGTTCGAGACCTATGAGGGCGTGACCTCCGCGGTCATGGACCTGTCCGAGCAGGACGTGGAGGAATATTACGACGGCTTTGCCAACCGCACGCTGTGGCCGCTGTTCCACTACCGGCTCGATCTCACCGAGTTCGAGCGCGACTTCCAGGGCGGCTATGAGCGGGTGAACCGTGTCTTCGGCCAGGCGATCGGCCCGCATATCGAGCCCGACGACGTGGTGTGGGTCCACGATTATCACATGATCCCGCTAGGCTGGGTGCTGCGCCAGCAGGGCGTGAAGAACCGCATGGGCTTCTTCCTCCACATCCCGTGGCCGCCGACCCGCCTCCTGGTCGCGCTTCCGCAGCATCGCCGGCTGGTCGAGTCGCTGTTCGCCTATGACGTCGTCGGTTTCCAGACGGAGGAGTGGCTCGAATCCTTCCGCCACTATGTCGTGACGGAAATGGGCGGCGTGCTCTCGGACGGCGACTGCGTGACCGTGGGCGGCCGGACCATCCGTGCGATCGCCTGCCCGATCGGCATCGACGCGGACTCCTTCATCAAGGCTGCCAATGGCCCCGTCGCCAAGGCGACCCAGCTGCGCATGCTCGAAAGCGCGGTGGGGCGCAGCATGATGGTGGGCGTCGACCGGCTCGACTATTCGAAGGGCCTTGCCGAGCGCTTCTCGGGCTATGAGCGGTTCCTCCAGAACCATGCCGACCGTCGCGCGCTGGTCTATCTGCTGCAGATCGCCCCGCCCTCGCGCACCGCGGTGCAGAGCTATCGCGACATTCGCGACAACCTCGACGCCATGTCGGGCCGCATCAACGGCGCCTATGCCGATATCGACTGGGTCCCGATCCGCTACGTCAACCAGGGCTATCCGCGTGACGTGCTGGCGGGGATCTACCGCGCGGCCCGCATCGGCCTCGTCACCCCGTTGCGCGACGGCATGAACCTGGTGGCCAAGGAGTTCGTGGCGGCGCAGGACCCGCACGACCCCGGCGTGCTGATCCTGTCACGCTTCGCGGGTGCGGCTGCGCAGATGCCGCAGGCGGTCCTCTGCAATCCCTACAGCGCCGAGGACGTGGCCGACGCCATCGACAAGGCGCTGCGCATGTCGCGCGAGGAGCGCATCGCCCGGTGGAAGCCGATGTTCGACAACGTCCGCAACGAGGACGTGCTGTGGTGGCGCCGCCGCTTCCTGGATACGCTGACCAACGCGCCTCTGTGCGAGCGGAACACGATCTAGGCCCGGCCGCTGCGTCCCGGGTTCAGGACAGCAGCAGCCCGGCGAGCGCCGCCGACATCAGGTTGGCTAGGCTTCCGGCCACCAGCGCGCGTACGCCGAGCTTTGCGATCATCGGGCGCTGATTGGGCGCCAGGCTGCCGGTCGCGGCCATCTGGATCGCGATGGAGCTGAAGTTCGCGAAGCCGCACAGCGCGAAGGTGACGATGGCGACGGTGCGCGGCGACAGCTGGTCGCGCAGGTTGCCGAGCTCGATGAACGAAACGAACTCGTTCAGCACGACCTTGCTGCCGAACAGGCCGCCGGCGATGCCCGCCTCGTGCCAGGGAATGTTGAGCAGGAACATCACCGGCTGGAACACGGTGCCGATGATCATCTGGAAGCTGAGCTCCGGATGGCCGAACCACCCGCCCACCGCACCCAGAAGGCCGTTGGCGAGCGCCACCAGCGCGACGAAGGCGAGCACCATGGCCCCGACGGCGACGGCGATCTTCACGCCGATCTGCGCGCCCGTGGCCGCCGCCATGATCAGGTTGGCGGCCTTTTCCTCTTCGAGATTGACCTCCGCCGCGCGGATCGCAGCTTCCTCGTCCGCCTGCGCGTCCGCATCCTTTGCGGCGATCGGCGCGTCCGGCATGATGATCTTGGCCATCAGCAGCCCGCCAGGTGCTGCCATGAAGGAGGCGGCGAGCAGGAAGGGAAGCGACTGCGGGCCGAGGAAGGCGGCATAGGCCGCGAGGATCGTGCCGGCGACGCCCGCCATGCCCACCGACATGACGGCAAACAGCTGCGAGGGCGTGAGGGTGGCGAGATAGGGGCGGATCACCAGCGGCGCTTCGCTCTGGCCGACGAAGATGTTGGCCGCGGCGCACAGCGACTCGACCTTGGAAACGCCGGTCACCTTTTCGATGCCGCCGCCGACCCAGCGGACGACGAACTGCATCACCCCCAGGTGGTAGAGGATCGAGACCAGCGCCGCGAAGAAGATGATGACCGGCAGGGCCGAAATCGCGAAGCTGTGGCCGCCCATCTCCGGCCGCGCGAGCGGGCCGAACACGAAGTCGGTGCCCGCCTGTGCATAGCCGAGCAGCGCCGAGACGCCGGCGGCGGCGGCCTGGATCAGGCGGCGGCCGAACGGCACGTAGAGCACCAGCACGGCGATGCCGACCTGCAGTGCGAAGGCGGCGCCGACGACGCGCAGCCGGATGGCCCGGCGGTTCGTCGAGATTGCGAAGGCGATCGCAAGGATCACGACGATACCGGCCACGCCGATAAGAAAACGGTTCATTCCTGGTTCCGGCCCCGTGCCCGCTCGGCAGGCGTAGTGATGGTCACGTCGAGCTTCTGGCGCAGAAGCGCGGCGGGACTATGGCCAAGCGGCGCCCGCGGCAACAGTCCTTTCGTCGTGGGACGTTCCATTTCAGGCGGTTGCGCGCATTGACCGACACGGGAAAGCGTCTAGCGTCGCGCGGATGACTCCCCATCCTTCCACCGCGGTGCCGCGGTCGTTGTTCGTGTTCTCCATCTTCTACGGCGGCATGGTCTGCATCGCAGGCGTGCTCGGCAACAAGCAGGTCGCCGTCGGGCCGCTCGCCGTCGAAGCGGGCATCTTCGCCTTCCTGTTGCTCGTGACCGTCTCCAGCGCCGTCGCGGAACTGCACGGCCGTGCCATGGCCAACCGCCTGGTGCAGTTCGGCTTCGTGCCGCTGATCTTCTCGATCCTGCTGTTGCTCGCCGTGCTGACGGTGCCGGCCGCACCCGACATGGAGCCGGAGCGGCTCGCAGCATTCGAGTTGATGATGCGCGCGACCCCGCGCATCTGGGGGGGCGGGCATCGTCGCTTATGGCGTGTCGCAGACGTTGAACGTCACCATCTTTGCCGCGATGCGCCGCGGCGTGGGCAAGTTCCTGTGGCTGCGGGCGGGAACGGCCAGCGCCCTGTCGCAGATCGTCGACACGCTGATTTTCATCACCATCGCCTTCTACGGCGCGTTCCCGATCGGCCAGCTGATCGTCGGCCAGATGATCGCCAAGGTGGTGCTCTCGATCGTGCTGGTCCCGCCGCTCATCTACTTCTTCGTCGCGCTCGGCCGCTGGCTGGACGGCACTCGCGCGGAGCAGACGGCATGAGCGACGACTATATCTATGACGAGGCGACCGGCGAGTGGATCAGCCCGTCCGACGCCGCCGCTGCCCCGGCGGAATCGCCGGACGGCGGCGTCGAGGTGCGGGATGCTGCGGGCAACCTGCTCGCCGACGGCGACAGCGTGACGCTGGTCAAGGACCTGAAGGTCAAGGGCGCGAACCAGACGCTGAAGCGGGGCACCGTGATCAAGGCGATCCGCCTGACCGGCGACGCGCAGGAGATCGACTGCCGCTACGAAGGCATCAAGGGGCTGGTCTTGCGCGCGGAGTTCGTGCGGAAGCGGTGAGGCTCGCGCCGTTGGGCATCTCTTGAGTACCCCGGCGGAGGCCGGGGCCCAGTTGGGATGGCGTCGGCGAGGGCGCGCCAACTCTCCGGAGCCTCCGCAACTGGGCCCCGGCCTTCGCCGGGGTACGCGTGTGGGCCGGGCGCGGTAGCCGTCCCTCAAAAACTTTGGCTCTCCGCGCGCTTGGCGCTACAGGCGCGCGCATGACCGACCATTCCCCCGATCCCGCGATGCTCGCCAAGGCGGAGACGCTGACCGAAGCGCTGCCCTATCTCCAGCGCTACGCCGGCATGACCTTTGTCGTGAAATACGGCGGCCACGCGATGGGCGATCCCGAGCTGCAGCGCGACTTCGCCGAGGACGTGGTGCTGCTGAAGGCAGTCGGCATCAACCCGGTGGTGGTACACGGCGGCGGGCCGCAGATCGGCGCGATGCTCAAGCGCCTGGGCGTCGAAAGCCGCTTCGTCGACGGGCTGCGCGTGACCGATGCGGCCACGGCCGAGGTCGCGGAAATGGTCCTGGCAGGCAAGATCAACAAGGAAATCGTGTCCTGGATCGCTGCCGCCGGCGGGCGCGCGGTCGGTATCTCGGGCAAGGACGCCGGCCTCGTGCGCGCCGAAAAGGTGCAGCGGACCGAGCCCGACCGCAATTCGGGCATTGAGCGCCACGTCGATCTGGGCTTCGTCGGCGAGCCGGTGGCGGTCGACCCGACGCTGCTCAACAGCCTGGCGCGCGACGGCTTCATTCCCGTCGTGGCGCCGGTGGCGCTGGGCGCGGACGGCCACACCTATAACGTCAACGCCGACACCATGGCGGGTGCGATCGCGGGTGCGCTGGGGGCCGCCCGCTTCTTCCTGCTGACCGACGTCCCGGGGGTGATGGACAAGTCGGGCGAGTTGCTGACCGACCTTCAGCCCAAGGACATCGCCGCCTTGAAGGAAGACGGCACGATCCGCGGCGGCATGATCCCCAAGGTCGAGACCTGCGTCGCCGCCGTCGGCGCCGGCGTGGACGCGGCGGTGATCCTGGACGGCCGCATCCCGCACGGGCTGCTGCTGGAGATCTTCACCCGCCAGGGCGCAGGTACGCTGGTCCGCGCCTGATGCGCACCGCTTCCGCATCCGGGCAGCGGGCGCTTGTCCGCTGCCGTCCGGGTAGGGTATCGCTGCCCAAGACCGTTTCGGAGCCGCACCGTTGAACGTCCTGATCCAAATCATCGACTACCTGCTCAACGTCCTGTGGTGGGTGATCTTCGTCCAGTTCGTGTTGTCGATCCTGATCGCCTTCAACGTCATCAACACGCACAGCGACTTCGTGCGCAGCGTGTGGCGGGCGCTGAACGTCATTACCGAGCCGATCTATCGTCCGTTCCGCCGGATCCTGCCGGACCTGGGCGCGATTGACCTCGCGCCGATGGCGGTGCTCGTGACCATGGGCATCCTGCAGACGATCGTGCTGCCGGCGCTCTACCGGGCGACGCTGCCCTACGCGATCTGATGCGGGGCGGGGCGGCCTGGTCGCCCTACCAACACGGCATCCGCATCGCCGTCCGGGTGACCCCGCGTTCCTCGCGTGAAGCGTTCGGGGGCAGCGATGCCGGGCATTTCGCCGCCCGCCTGACCGCACCTCCGGTCGAGGGGGCGGCCAATGCCGCCCTGGTGCAGCTCGTCGCGCGCAGCTTCGGCGTGCCCAGGCGCGCGGTGACGCTGGTCGCCGGCGACACGGCGCGGGTGAAGCGGTTGCTGGTGGAAGGCGACACCGCAGCGCTGGAACAGACGGCCGCGACGCTCTATGCGACCAAGGCATGAGCGCTGACATCATCGACGGAAAGGCCTTCGCGGCCAAGTTGCGGGGCCGGGTAGGCGAGGCCGCAGGAGCATTTGCCGAGGCCGCCGGCCGCCCCGCGGGGCTTGCGGTGGTGCTGGTGGGTGAGGATCCGGCCTCTGCGGTCTACGTCCGCTCCAAGGGCAAGGCGACGGTCGCCGCCGGCATGGCGAGCTTCGAGCACCGCCTGCCGGCCGACACCGACCAGGCGACGCTGGAGGCGCTGGTCGACCAGCTCAACGCCGATCCTGCCGTCGACGGGATCCTGGTACAGCTGCCGCTTCCGCGCCACCTGGATGCCGACGCAGTGCTGCTGCGCATCGACCCGGACAAGGACGTGGACGGCTTCCATCCGGTCAACGCCGGTCGGCTCGCCTCCGGACTGCCGGGGTTCGTGCCGTGCACGCCGCTCGGCTGCCTGATGCTGCTGCGCGACCGGCTGGGCGACCTGTCGGGGCTGGAAGCCGTGGTGATCGGCCGTTCCAACATCGTCGGCAAGCCGATGGCGGCCCTGCTGACCGCCGACAGCGCCACCGTCACGCTGGCGCATTCGCGCACCCGGGACTTGCCGGGCCATGTCGGGCGCGCCGACATCGTCGTGGCGGCGGTGGGACGGCCGAACTTCGTGCGCGGCGAGTGGCTGAAGCCCGGCGCGACCGTGATCGACGTCGGCATCAACCGCGTCGAGGGCGGCCTGGTCGGCGATGTCGACTTCGCCTCCGCAGTCGAGGTGGCCGGGGCGATCACACCTGTGCCAGGCGGGGTGGGCCCGATGACCATCGCCGTCCTGTTGCGCAACACGCTGGTGGCGGCGCACCGCCGCGCGGGCGTGCCGCTCGACGAAACCACGCTCTAAGATCGCGAAGGTCCGGCCGTGCTCGAGCTGTTCATCTCCGCCCTGATCACCTTCTTCGTGGTGATCGATCCCCCCGGCTGCGCCCCAATCTATGCAGGGCTGACGGCGGGGGCGAGCGGGGTCCAGCGTCGCAGCATGGCGATCCGCGCGGTGCTGACCGCGGCTGCGATCCTGCTGGTGTTCGCGCTGTTCGGCCGCGGGCTGCTCCATGCGCTGGGCATCAGCCTCGACAGCTTCCGCATCGCCGGGGGCATCATGCTATTCCTGATCGCGCTGGAAATGGTGTTCGAAAAGCGCACCCAGCGCCGTGAGGACCGCGCCGCCAAGATCATCGAGACGCATGAGGTGGAAGACGTCTCGATCTTCCCCATGGCGATGCCGATGATCGCAGGGCCGGGCTCGATCGCCAGCGTGATGCTGCTGATGGGGCAGACCGACGGCACCTCCGCCAAGCTGGTCGTGCTCGCCGCCCTGGCCAGCAACCTCCTGCTGATGCTCGTCGCGCTGCTCGCCGCCGCCCCGCTGATGCGCCTGCTGGGCGCCAAGATCGAAGCGGTGATCACCCGCGTGCTGGGCGTGCTGCTGGCAGCACTCGCCTCGCAGTTCGTGATCGACGGCCTGCGGGCGAGCTTCTTGTAAGGTGAGGGGGCTTCGCGTCCGCCAAGCCTCATCCGGACAGTAAACGCACCGGTAAGGTGCATTTGTTGCGGGACGGCTACACCCGCGAAAGAAAAGTACGCGGCTCGCCGCCCTGTCCTTTACAAATCTTAGCCCTGGGTCGCATTGCTGCTCCACCGGCTTCCGTGCCGGGGGGAAGCGATCCGCTGCGTAGCGGGCGAAAAAGGGACAGTATCTTGATCAAATCCTCGATGTTGCGTGGAACCACCGCGCTGACCGCGCTCGTGCTGGTTGGCATGGGCGTTTCCGCGCCGGCGTTCGCCCAGACGGCGGACGAGCAGGCGACCGCCACCGCAGATCAGGCGCAAACGCCTGGGGCTCGCGAGGCCGCGACCGACACCGACACGACCGGTCAGGAGATCGTCGTCACCGGGTCGATGTTCCGCCAGGCCGTCACCCCGTCGCCCGTCACCGTCGTCTCGACCGAGAACCTCGAGCAGCGCGGCATCCAGACCGTCCAGGAAGGCATCCAGCGGCTGGCGGCCAACAACGGCCCGGCGCTCACCAACTCGTTCAGCGCGAACGGTGCGTTCGCAGGCGGCGCTTCCGCCGTGTCGCTGCGCGGCCTTTCCAGCAGCTCGACTCTGGTGCTGTTCGACGGCCTGCGTGCGGCCTATTTCCCGCTCGCCGATGACGCGACCCGCAACTTCGTCGACCTGAACACCATCCCGGACGACATCGTCGAGCGCGTCGAAGTGCTGCGCGACGGCGCATCGTCGAGCTACGGCGCCGACGCGATCGCAGGCGTGGTGAACATCATCACCAAGCGCAGCTTCCGGGGCGTCGCAGCCCGCGCCGAGGCCGGCATCTCCGAGGACGGCATCGCGCCGACCCAGCGCCTGTCGCTGACCGCCGGTACTGGCGACCTCGATAACGACGGCTACAACGCGTACATCAGCGGCTTCTACTACCGCGCGGGCGAGGTCTATAACCGCGACCTGCCCTATCCGTTCAACTCCTCCGACCAGACCGGCATCGGCGGCCCGAACGACACGATCAATCCGGACACCTGGGGCGTCACCAACGCCGGTTCGAACCTGTACATTCGTCCGGTCGGGTCGACCCAGTATTCGCTGCTCTCGGGCGGTTGCGCCAATGGTAACGCCGTGTCGACCGGTGCGCCGGCAACCGGCGTGGTGCCCGGCACCATCTGCAGCCAGGACAACATCAACCAGTATGGCGTGGTCGCGCCGAAGGTTGAGCGCTTCGGCGGTTCGGCCAAGTTCACCGCGATGGTCGGCGACAGCTCCGAAGCCTACGCGCAGTTCAACTTCCAGCAGACCACCAGCAGCTATGACGGCACGCCCTCGCAGATCTATGCGAACGCTCCCGCCGGCATCTACTTCCAGCCGTTCTCGACCCGCTCGAGCGCTGCGTCCTATGCACCGGGCTCGGGTCCGCTGACGCTGCCGGGGACCAACCCGTACAATCCGTTGGGCGTGGACGCTGAGCTGGTCGGTTGGCTGCCCAACTCCATCGAGCGTGACGAGACCCGCAGCCGCGTCTATCGCGCCGCTGCCGGTATTCACGGCACCGTGTTCGGTGACTGGGACTATCGCGTCGACCTGACCGCGATGCACACGGACCTGCGTCGTCGCCAGAACGGCTACGTCTACATCCAGCACCTGCTCGATGTGATCGCGGACGGATCGTACAACTTCATCAATCCGTCGGCGAACAGCCAGAGCGTCACCGACTATCTGATGCCGGAGAACATCACCGACGCCTCGTCGGACCTCTACCAGGCACAGTTCTCGGTCAACAAGGCCGTGACCCAGCTGCCGGGCGGCGACCTGGAAGTCGGCTTCGGCGGCTCGATCTACTATGAGGCCGTGGACGCGCCGAGCGCGAACTCGGACATCAACGGTCCGACCGAGCGCTATTTCCGCCTCAACGCCTTCGGCACCGAGGGCAACCGCACCGTCACCTCGGCCTTCGGCGAAATCAACGCGCCGGTGCTGGATCAGCTGACCCTCAACGCCTCGGGTCGCTTCGACCACTATTCGACCGGCCAGAGCAACTTCTCGCCCAAGCTCGGCGCGAAGTTCACGCCGATCGAGCAGCTGACGGTGCGTGGTACCTGGTCGCGCGGCTACCGCATCCCGAGCTTTGCGGAAGCAAACGCACTGCCGACCACCGGCTATGTGACCAACTCGCCGAACCTGTTCACCGACGCGTTCCTGGCGCAGTATTCGACTCCGGGTGCGGTGTGCTCGAAGGACACCTTCAGCAGCTGCCCGACCTACATCCGTTCGGGCAGCTATGGTTCGACGACGCTCGCGTCGCCGGATCTGAAGCCGGAGAAGTCGCGCAGCTTCACGGCCGGCGTGGTGTTCGAGCCGTTCCACAACGTCGCGTTCACGGTCGACTATTTCAACATCAAGAAGACCAACGCGATCACGTCGCTCACCGCCGGTGACGCGCTGCAGGCATATTACGCCGGGCAGCCGGTGGACCCGGCCTTCACGATCACTCCGGATGCTCCGGACGCGGCCTTCCCGAACGCCACGCCGCGCGTGCTCTACGTCGCGTCGGCGCTGGTCAACGCCAACACGATCAAGTCGGAAGGCATCGACTTCGGCATCAACAGCCGCGTGCAGTTCGGTGACGTGACCTGGGTGAGCAACCTGGATGCGACGCTGCAGCTGGAGCTGAGCACCACCTTCCCGGATGGTCGCAAGGAAAGCTATGTCGACACGCTCGGCAACTACAACCTGACGGCCGGTTCGGGCACGTTCCGCTGGCGCGGCAACTGGCAGAACACCCTGCTGGTGGGTCCGTACTCGCTGACCGCGACGGCGAACTACACCTCGGGCTATGACCTGTCGGCAGAGGACCAGGGTGGCGAAGCAGGCGACTGCAGCCTGGCACCGAGCCCGAACTACACGGGCTGCCGCGTGAAGAGCTACTTCACGCTGGACCTGAACGGCACCGTCAAGGTCAGCGACAACATGACCTTCTACGTGAACGTGCTGAACGTGTTCGATCGTCTGCCCGACGTCGATCCGGTCACCTACGGCGCGTGGCTGTACAACCCGGTCCAGGCCGGCGAGAACATCTACGGCCGCCGCTTCCTGGCGGGTGCGCGCGTCAACTTCTAAGTCGACGGACGCTGAAAAAAGAAGGGGCGGCTCCGAAGGGAGCCGCCCCTTTTCGTTTGGGCAGAAGCGCCGCCCCTCAGTCGACCGTCAGCCGCAGCGCGCCTTCGCCTTCGTCGACGGTCACGGTCGAGCCATCGCGAACCTCGCCCTTCAGGATCAGGTCGGCGAGCGGGTCCTGCAAGTAGCGCTGGACGGCGCGCTTCAGCGGGCGTGCGCCGTAGACGGGGTCGTATCCGACCCGGCCCAGCCAGTCGCGGGCGGCGTCCGTCAGGTGGATCGTGATCTTGCGATCCGCCAGCAGCTTCGCCACGCGGCCGACCTGGATGTCGACGATCGGCGCCATGTGGGCGCTGCCCAGCCGGTGGAACAGGATGATCTCGTCGAGCCGGTTGAGGAATTCCGGGCGGAAGTGCGCGCGGACCACGTCCATCACCTGCGGCTCGACATCCTCGACCGACTGGCCCTCGGCGAGGTTGGTGAGGTACTGGCTGCCCAGGTTCGACGTCAGGATGATGATCGTGTTCGAGAAGTCGACCGTGCGGCCCTGACCGTCGGTCAGGCGCCCGTCGTCCAGCACCTGGAGGAGCACGTTGAACACGTCGCCGTGTGCCTTCTCGACCTCGTCGAACAGCACGACCTGATACGGCCGGCGTCGCACCGCCTCGGTCAGCACGCCACCTTCCTCATAGCCGACATAGCCCGGAGGGGCGCCGATCAGCCGCGCGACCGCGTGCTTCTCCATGAACTCGCTCATGTCGATGCGCACCATCGCGTTGGGATCGTCGAACAGGAATTCGGCGAGCGCCTTGGTCAGCTCGGTCTTGCCGACGCCCGTCGGCCCCAGGAACAGGAACGAGCCGAGCGGACGGTTCGGATCCTGTAGCCCCGCACGGCTGCGGCGGACGGCGGTGGAGACCGCGCGCACCGCTTCCGACTGGCCGATCACGCGCTTGCCGAGCTGCTCCTCCATGTGGAGCAGCTTTTCGCGCTGGCCTTCCTGCATGCGGTCGACCGGAATGCCGGTCCAGCGGCTGACCACCGCGGCGATATCGTCGGCGGTGACCTCCTCGCGCAGCATGGCGCCCTTGGTCTGGCTCTGCGCTTCCTCCAGCTGGCGGGTGAGCGCGGGAATGCGGCCGTAGGAGAGCTCGCCGGCGCGGGCGAGGTCGCCCTGGCGCTGCGCCTGCTCCAGCTCGACGCGGGCGGCGTCCAGCTGTTCCTTCAGCTTCGCCTCGGCCCCGATCTTGTCCTTTTCGCCCTGCCAGCGGGTGGTGAGCTCGGCCGACTGCTGCTCGAGGTTGGCGAGTTCCTCCTCCAGGTTCGCCAGCCGGTCTTGCGAGGCGGCGTCGCTCTCCCGCCGCAGCGCCTCCCGCTCGATCTTGAGCTGGATGATGCGGCGGTCGAGGGTCTCGATCTCCTCGGGCTTGGACTCCACCTCCATGCGGATGCGCGAGGCGGCCTCGTCCATCAGGTCGATCGCCTTGTCGGGCAGGAAGCGGTCGGTGATGTAGCGGTTCGACAGGGTCGCCGCGGACACCAGCGCGCCGTCGGTGATGCGCACGCCGTGGTGCAGCTCATACTTCTCCTTCAGGCCGCGCAGGATCGAGATGGTGTCCTCGACCGTCGGCTCGCCCACGAACACGGGCTGGAAGCGCCGCTGGAGCGCGGGGTCCTTTTCGACGTACTTGCGATACTCGTCGAGCGTGGTCGCGCCGATGCAGTGGAGCTCGCCGCGGGCGAGCGCAGGCTTCAGCAGGTTGCCGGCGTCCATCGCGCCTTCCGACTTGCCCGCGCCGATCAGCGTGTGCATCTCGTCGATGAAGAGGATGATCTGCCCCTCGGCGCCCTTCACCTCGTCGAGCACGCCCTTCAGCCGCTCCTCGAACTCGCCGCGATACTTCGCGCCGGCGATCAGGCTGCCCATGTCGAGCGCCATCAGCGTGCGGTCCTTGAGCGTGTCGGGCACGTCGCCGTTGGCGATGCGCAGCGCCAGGCCCTCGGCGATCGCGGTCTTGCCGACGCCGGGCTCGCCGATCAGGACGGGATTGTTCTTGGTGCGGCGGGCGAGGATCTGGATCGTGCGGCGGATTTCCTCGTCGCGACCGATCACCGGATCGAGCTTGCCGGCATGCGCCGCCTCGGTGAGGTCGCGCGCGAACTTCTTCAGCGCATCATAGCGGTCCTCGGCGGTCGCGGTGTCGGCGGTGCGGCCGCCGCGCAGCTCGTTGATCGCAGTGTTGAGCGCTTCGGCGCGCACCCCTGCGGCGGCAAGCGCCTTGCCCGCGGCAGTGTTGGGGGAAAGCGCAAGGGCGAGCAGCAGCCGCTCGACGGTGACATAGCTGTCGCCGGCTTTCTCGGCGACCTGCTCGGCCTGGTCGAGCACGCGCACCGCATCGTTGTCGAGCCCGGGCGTCTGCTGCGCGCCGCTGCCCGACACGGCGGGGATCTTCGCCAGTGCCGCGTCCGTGTCCGCCACGGCCCGCCGCGGGTCGCCCCCGGCGCGCTCGATCAGCCCGGCGGCCATGCCCTGGTCGTCCTCGAGCAGCGCCTTCAGCAGATGCTCGGGCGCGATGCGCTGGTGGTTGAGCCGGATGGCGACGGTTTGCGCCGCCTGGAGAAAGCCCTTCGCGCGGTCCGTGAATTTCTCTAGGTTCATGACAAATCCCTGTTATCTTCGGGAACCAAGGTGGTGTTGCTTTTATGCAACACAAGAGGTGCGTGATGCTGACACTCGCGTTGTTGACCCTGGCTGCCGTTCAGGATGCGCCACCGCCGCCGTCGGTCAATCTGGTTGTGCCTGCCGGCCCCTGCAAGCCCACCATCGACGGCGTCGCCGTCACGCTCGATGGCCTGCGCGCGACGACGGCACGCTGGGCCGCCACCAAGCAGGAAGTGCGGTTCGAGCCGGACGCGAAGGCCGCCGAGACCTGCATGCAGGACGTGCTCAAGATCCTCGCCGCGGCTGGGGCAGGGGAGCGGTTCCCGATCGCATTCGTGGACAACGAAGCCTTCACCGGCGTCGAGGGCGGCTGACGCCCGGCGCTCACGGGCGATCGCGGGGCGAAGACGGACCCGTTTCGATGCTTGCGGCTGCTGAGGCGGCCGCTACTCTGATGCGGTGAAGTACGCCGCTGCTTCCCGTCAGCCTCCTGGCGCACCCCTGTGGATGCGGACGGCGGGGTTTGGCTCGGCGATCTTGCTGCATCTCTTGGCGTTTCTGCTGCTGTTGTGGCTGTGGGCACCGGTTCCGCCGACTGCGGGCCCCGAACAGCGCAGGCTGACGCTCTGGGAGCTTCCGCCTCCGCCTCCACCGCCGCAACCTCTTCCGCAGCCCATCGAGCAGCGCGTGCCTCAGCCGCAGGCGCCGCCGGCGCAGGAGATTGCCGGCGGCAGCCGGGGAGGGAGCCCTCCTGCTTCCTTACCCGCACCGAAGGCTGTCGAGCCCCCGCCATTGCCCCTGGTGCCCGTGCGCCCCGCGGCCCCTCCGCCCATCGGGGCACCGTCGACCGGGAACGGCGGTTCGGCGGGCGATGCCAACGGGTCTGGGGCCGGCGCCTCGGGCACCGGGAGCGGGAGCGGGAATGGCACGGGCGCCGGCAGTGGGCGCGGCGGGGCGGAACCTGCGATCACGGTAGCGCGCTGGGTCAGGCGCCCGGGCTTCCAGGAGTTGAACCCGTCGATCCCTTCAGAGGTCCGCAAGCGCGGCATCTCGGGCACGGCCTATCTGGTCTGCCGGGTCCAGAGGAACAAACACCTGCGCAACTGCTCGGTGCTCAAGGAGACGCCGGCAGGAAGCGGCTTCGGCGCGGCGGCGCTGGCGGCGTCGCCCAAGTTCCGGATCTATCCGCCGGAGGTGGACGGCAAGCCGTCCGATCTGGCGTGGGTGATCGTGCCGATCGAATATCATTTCCAGAAGTAAGGCTCGGAACAACGCGCTTTTCGAAGTGCCGGGCTGCGACGACGCGATCATTTCGTACGACGAGCCGCAGTTTTCGTTGTCAGCCAGTTCGCGAGCCCATAGGCTCGCGCTTTCCGCTCCGACCGCGAGGTTTCATGTTCCGCTCCTTCGCCTATGCCCTAGCCGCTTCCACTGCACTCGCCAGCGGCTCCGTCGCCTGGGCCGCGCCCCTTTCGGCGCAGACGGCACCGGCGCCCACGGCGCAGCTGCCGGCCGCACCGCTCGCGGAGCTCATTCGTCCGGTCGACATTCCCCATGAGAAGTTCACGCTGCCCAACGGCCTGACCGTGATCGTCCATACCGACCGCAAGGCGCCGATCGTCGCGGTCTCCACCTGGTACGACGTCGGCTCCAAGCACGAGCCCAAGGGCAAGACCGGCTTCGCCCATCTGTTCGAGCACCTGATGTTCAACGGATCGGAGAATGCACCCGGCGATTTCTTCGCGCCGCTGCGCGAGGTGGGGGCGACCGACTTCAACGGCACGACCTCGTTCGACCGCACCAATTATTTCGAGACGGTGCCCCGGGCGGCGCTCGACCGCGCGCTGTTCCTGGAAAGCGATCGCATGGGCTATCTGCTCGGCGCGATCACCCAGGGCGTGCTCGACGAGCAGCGCGGCGTCGTCCAGAACGAGAAGCGTCAGGGCGACAACCAGCCCTATGGCCTGGTCAAGTACAAGATGACCGAGGGCCTGTTCCCTGCAGGCAGCCCGTACCACCACTCCGTGATCGGCTCGATGGCGGATCTGGATGCGGCGAGCCTGGAGGATGTGAAGACCTGGTTCCGCAGCCACTATGGCCCGAACAACGCGGTGCTCGTGCTCGCCGGGGACATCACCGCGGCAGAGGCGCGGCCGCTGGTGCAGAAGTATTTCGGCAGCATCCCCAAGGGACCGGACTCGCCGCGGCCCAACATCACCGTGCCGACGCTCTCTGCGCCGAAGGTCGAGACGATGCGCGACCGCGTCGCCACCACCCGCGTCATGCGCATGTGGGCGGTGCCGGGCATGGACAGCGCCGATGCGACCGCGCTGGACGTGGCGGCAGGGGCGCTCGGCGGGCTGGGTAGCTCGCGGCTCGACAATGTGCTGGTACGGCAGGAGAAGCTGGCGGTCTCGGTTTCCGCCTCCAACCAGACGCTCGCGCAGGCGGGCATGTTCGTGATCAGCATGGACGTGCGCCCGGGCGTGGATGCGAAGCTTGCCGCACAGCGGCTGGACCAGGTCGTGGCCGACTTCCTGCGCACCGGCCCGACGGCGGAGGAGGTGCAGCGCGTCGCCACCGTCACCGTCTCCGGCACCGTCGCGGGCCTGGAGGCGGTCGGCGGCTTCGGCGGCAAGGCGGTCGCGCTTGCAGAAGGCGAACTCTATCTGCGCGATCCCGACTATTACAAGAAGCAGCTCCAGCGGCTCGCCGCGACGACCCCGGCGAGCGCCAAGGCGGCGGCGACCAAGTGGCTGTCGCGGCCGGTTTATGCGCTGACGGTGGAGCCGGGCGCGCGCGACGCCTATGAGGAGACGCAGGCGGCGCCCAAGGTGCCCGCCGGCAACGCCGCGCCCACGCCCGCGTCGGCGGAAGGTCCGGCAAAGGGCACCCGCGGGGCGATGCCGGCGGTCGGCCAGGTGCAGGACCTGAGCTTTCCCGCGATCCAGCGGAGCCGTCTCTCCAACGGCATCGAACTCGTCTACGCGCAGCGCACGGCCGTGCCGGTGACGCAGATCGCGATCAGCTTCGACGCGGGTGCGGCCGCGGATCCGGCGGGCAAGCTCGGCACCCAGGCGCTGACGCTGGCGGTGATGGACGAAGGGACCACCACCCGCAATTCGGTAGCGCTGGCAGAGGAGCAGGAACGCCTCGGCACCCGCATCTTCTCCTCGAGCTCGCCGGACCTGACCTATATCGGCCTGGGCGGGCCGAGCGCGAACCTTGCCAGCAGCGTGACCCTGCTCGCCGACGTCGTGCGCAACCCTGCCTTCGCTCCGGCGGAAGTGGACCGGCTGAAGGCGACGCAGCTCGCCCGCATCGCACAGGAGATGACGAGCCCGGGTGGCCTGGCGAGCCGCGCGATGCCGCCGCTGCTCTATGGCAAGGACTCGCCCTATGCGAAGCTCGCCGCCGGCAGCGGGGACCCGGCAGCGGTTCAGGCGCTGACCCGCGACGATCTCGCCGCCTTCCACCGCGCCTGGCTGCGCCCGGACAAGGCGAAGGTCTTCGTCACGAGCGATCGGCCGCTCGCCGAGGTGCAGGCTGCGCTCGAGAAGGGCTTCGGCGACTGGCGTGCAAGCGGGCAGGCGGGGGTCAAGAACTTCGCCTCCGCGCCCGTGCAGGCCACCCCCAGGATCCTGCTGATCGACCGGCCGGACTCGCCCCAGTCGTTGATCTATGGCGCGCAGCTGACGGCGGAGAAGGGAACCGACGACCTGCTCGCGCTGAACACCGCGAACGATGCGCTCGGCGGCAACTTCCTGTCGCGGATCAACATGGACCTGCGCGAGGAGAAGCACTGGTCCTACGGCGCCCACGGCTCGGTGAACCAGCTGCCCAACGCGGTGAGCTATGTGATCTCGGCGCCGGTCCAGGCCGATCGCACCGGGGACTCGATCGCGGCCCTGCAAAAGGACGTGCGCGAGTTCCTGACCACCAACGGCATGACCCAGCAGGAGTTCGACCGGACGATCACTGGCGAGACGCGCGAGCTGACCGGCCGGTTCGAGACGTCGGACGCGGTGCTGAATGCGATGATCTCGAACGACCTGCTCAAGCGGCCCGACGATTATTACGCGACCATCACCGACAAGTACCGCGGCTTCACCCTGCCGCAGCTCAATGCAGCCGCCCGCAAGGCGCTGCGCCCGGACCGCTTCGTCTACGTCGTGGTCGGTGACGCCAAGGTCGTCCGGCCCCAGCTTGACAGCCTGGGGCTGCCGGTCGAGGTGGTTGCAGCACAGCCCGCAGCAAGCGCGCAGGGCAGCAAGTAGGAGAGCGTAGCATGGCAGATATCGACGGCAGCTGGGATACGGTGACCAAGACGCCGCTGGGCGAGCAGCAGGCGACGCTGACCATCCGGCAGGAAGGCAGCGGCTTCACCGGCACCTATTCCGGCGCGATGGGCTCGGTCGACATCGAGAACGGCCAGGTCGAGGGCGACACGCTGCGCTGGAAGGTGTCGGTGACCGTGCCGATGCCGCTGACGCTCGACTGCACCGCGCGGATCGAGGGCGACACCATCACGGGTGACGTCGGCGCCGGTGCATTCGGCAGCTTCCCGATGACGGGAACGCGCGTCGCCTGACGGCGCAGCCGTACGCGCATACGAAAAAGGGCCCGCTTGCCAGTTCGGCAGGCGGGCCCTTTTTCATGGATGCGGGATCCTATTCGACGATCACGACCGGGATGCGCCGGATCGGACGGCCTTCCTCGGCCATTTCCTTGCGGAAATCATGTTTGGCGTCGGCGATCTCACGCCGATACTCGGCCCAGGCATCCTCCCGGTCCGCTTCGTCATCCGCGCGCGCCAGGTCCTTGCGGAGCTCACGCTTCGCTTCGCTGATGTCGGTCTTGTAGTCGAGGTAATGGGAATTCGCGTCCGAGTAGATCGGCGCCCGGCTCCGGTCCCCGGCGAGGGCGGGGGCGGCGAGCACGGTTCCGGCGGCGGCAAGGGCCAGCATGGTCTTGTACATGATACGCTCTCCTGATGGCACCTGCCGCAAACCGGCGTTGCCGAGCGGGAGTTCCGCTGTTGCCGCCAGCGGTGCCGTGGCTGCGCCGAGCCGAAGCTATCGGGCTTTACAAATGCAAAAGGCGTGATTGCCACATCTCGGCCACGTTTCGGCGGCTCCCCTGCCGCAGTTGGCGCGCTTTGTTCACCCCCGCGTCAGGAACTGTTGCCGAAAGGCCACTGGTTCCAACTGAGTGGCGCCGCGAAACGATCGCGGTGCAACATTCCTGATGCTGGCCGGTTAACGGAGCCTCGGATAGCCGGCGCACCAACGACACCGGATCCAAACGAGTAACAGAGGTACAGAGTATGCGTAAGTTCACGCTTGCGGCCGCCGCCGCCGCCGCCTTCGTCGCCATGCCGGCTTATGCGCAGGACGAGGCCCCCGACGGCTCGCGCGCGTTCGGCATCGATCCGTATGTCGCCGTGCTGGGTGGCTGGGAGCAGTTCGACAACGAGCCGAACGAAGCGGGCATCCCGGCCGCGACCCGCGGCCGTCTCGACGGCAGCCTGGTCCAGGGCATCGTCGGCTTCAACGTGCCGCTCGGCCCCGTGTTCGTGGGCGCCGAAGGCAATGTCGCCAAGGGCATCTCGGGCGACATCGACTGGGAGTATGGCGTTGCTGGCCGCGCGGGCGTTCGCGCTGGTGAGAGCGGCCTGATCTACGGCAAGGTCGGCTACCAGTGGGTGAACTTCGCAGCGTTCGGCAAGGACAGCCCTGACTATCACGCCATGACCTACGGCCTCGGCTTCGAAGTCGGCCCGAAGGACATCGGTCTCGGCGGCATCACCGACAACGCTGGCGTCCGCCTCCGCGCGGAAGTCACCACCTTCGGTGACGCCCAGAGCCTCCGCCCGATGGCGGGTCTGGTCGCGCACTTCTAAGCGCGATCGTGTAACTGCGTACCGGAAGGGGCGGGGTTCGGGATACCGGACCCCGCCCTTTCTGCGTCCGGAGGATGCGAACGCCGGCCGTCCCCTGGTCGGCCGGGCGCCGGGGAGCTATCCTGCGCCCCATGAAGCTTCCCACCGTCCACACGCCAAGCCTTGCCATTCACGACAGCAGCGCCCGTTTCCCCGTGCGGCGGATCTATTGCGTCGGCCAGAACTATGCCGAGCATGCCCGTGAAATGGGCAATGATCCCGATCGGCAGGAGCCCTTTTTCTTTTCGAAGCCGGCCGATGCGGTCGTCCCGACCGGCACGGTTATCCCGTTCCCCACGCGGACGCAGGACCTTCACCACGAGGTGGAACTGGTGATCGCGCTGGGTGCAGGAGGATGCGACATCCCGGTGGAAGAGGCCGAGCAACGGATCTTCGGCTGCGCGGTGGGCGTCGACCTCACCCGTCGCGACCTTCAGGCGGTAGCCAAGAAGGCGGGACGTCCGTGGGACATGGCCAAGGGCTTCGACCGGTCCGCGCCGATTGGTGCCCTTGTTCCGGGGCCGGTGCCGCGGGACGGTGCGATCGCGCTCGCGGTGAATGGCAGCCCGCGGCAGTCGGGCAGGCTTTCCGACATGATCTGGGCGCCCGCCGAGATCGTCGCGATCCTCTCCACCTATGTCGAACTGGCGCCCGGCGACCTGATCTTCACGGGCACGCCCTCCGGCGTCGCACGCCTCAATCGCGGAGATGCCGTCGAGGCCGTCGTCGAGGGGCTGCCGCCGCTCACCTTCGAACTGGTATGAAGGTCCCGCGGGAGCAGACACCCTGCTCCCGCGGGACGGGCGAGCCCGAACGCTCGCCCGCGTAGCTCAGAACCGGAAGCGAAGGCCCAGAGAGTAGACGCGCTCCAGGTAGAGAACCTGGCGGGTGTAGGTGTCGCCCGCATCGTTGAACTCGCGCGTCCGCTTGATCGGATTGCCCAGCAGATTCACGATGTCGAAGGCGAGGGTGACACTGGGGATCGGCGTGACGGTGGTCGAGAAATCGAGCTGGCCGCGACCTTCCTCGATCACCGGGCGGGTGCGTGGGGTGCCATTGGCACCCACGTCCAGTGCCTCGACGCTGTAGTAGCTCACGAAGTCCGACCGGTAGTTATAGGCGAGGCGCGCCGAGAAGTTGGGCTTCTCGTAGAGGCCCACCAGGTTGCCAGCCCACTTGGACACGCCGGTGAACCGCTGCTGCTCGCCCAGCACATTGGGTGAGCTTGCGAGACCGCTGGCGAGATCGCCCTTCGAGTCGATGTAGGTGCCGTTTGCCTGAATGCCGAAGCCCTTCATCCACTCCGGGATACCGTCGATGTCGAGGAAGCTGGTGAACGAGACCTCGGCCCCGCGGAAGCGGGTGTCGCCCGTGTTTTCCGGCAGGTCGAGCCGCGACGGGCCATAGCCGATGTCGACCGGCGAAATCGCGACGCGGGAGATGAAGCCCTGCGCGTCGCGCTGGAACAGCGCGCCCGTGAGCGAGCCCGAGCGAGAGAAATACCACTCGAGGCTGATGTCGTAATTGTCGGAAGTGAGCGGCTTCAGATTGGGGTTGCCGCCGGTGATGGTGCGCAGGTTGCTGTTCGGGGCGCACTGCGGCAGCGACGGGTCCTCCGTGCACTCGGGCGGGATCGTGGGGGGCGGGCCGACGGTGAGGGTCGGATTGAGGTCGAAGAAGTTCGGCCGCGTCCGGGTCTGGTTGTAGGCCAGACGCAGTTGAAGCTCTTCGTTGAAGCGCACGCGCGCGCTCACATTGGGGAGGTAATCGGTATAGTCGTTCTTGGCCGTCGTCGGAACGAATGTCGGCGTCGTGGCACCGCCGGTTTCGTCGCGGATGAAGCCGCTGATCCGCGTCTTAGTCTTGATCGCGCGCAGGCCGAGGAGACCATCGACGGTCATCGAGCCGCCCAGGTCGAACCCGTATTTGATCTGCGCATAGCCGGCGAGCGCCTTTTCGTTGGCGCGGAAATTCTCGGTCGGGTTGAACTCCGGCGGGCCGGCGGGGGCCTCGAAGAAGCTTCGCAGTTCGGCGATATTGTCCCTAAGACTCTTTGCCGACACCCCGGCGAACCTGCGGATCGGGAACGTGTCGTTATAGGTGAACGCCGGCTGCGTGGGTTCGACCGTCACGGGCAGGCTGGAGATCGGGATGCGCAGGTCCAGCACGTTGGTGCCGCCGATCGTGTTCACATACGGTGCGCCGCGGTCCCGCGTCGCATCGCGATCGTTGTAGCGCACGCCGAACTGGACGCGCTGCAGGAAGCCGCCGTCGAATTCATACTGCACGTCCCCGCGCGTCTGGATGTCCTTTCCGCTGACTTCCAGGCGCTCCTGGAACAGGCCGCGCGCGATGAAGTTCGCGGGGTCGGTCACGTCGAAGTCGACGAACTCGAAGCTGGGGCCGCCATCCTGGCCCGGCGACTCGAAGACGACGTTGCGCGCCGGGGAGCTTGCAAAGGCATAGTCCAGGTTGATCAGGTTGAACGTGTATTTGCTGTCCGTGTAGGCCACGTCGCCGGAGATCTGGAGGCCGCCGCGACGCCAGATCGCACCGCCGCCGACCTGGAACGTGTCGGTATGGCCCTGGGCAGAGGTGTAGTAGCCGTCCGGGGCATTGGCACCCACGACGGTCGCGCTCTGGGCGATGTTGCCATTGCCTTCCCGGGTGGTGAGATTGTTCAGCTGGAAGCCGGCGCCGCCGAAGATCGGCACGAACATCCACTGATTGGAGTCCTTGCTGCGGAAACCCTGGTAGAGGCCGTCCGCATAAATCTCCAACTCCGGCGTCGGCTTCCACTGGAATGCTGCGTTGGCCGATGGGCGGAAGCGGTCGCCATTGCTGGTGAACCGGCCCTGCGCATCGGGATAGCGGATGCCGGCACCCGCCGCAGGGGCGTTTGCGGCAGTGGTCGTGCCGATGACGAGCGACTGTTCCCGCGTCGCATCCAGATAGTTCAGTCCGACATAAGACGCGTTGACCAGCAACCCGATCTCACCCGCGCCGGTTTCCCAGCGATTGCTGACGAGCAGGTTCCCGTTCCAGGTAAGCTCGCTGGACTGTTCCCAGTTCACCCCGTTCAATGAGCCCGAGACCTCGAGCCCCTTGAAGTCGAACGGCTTGCGGCCGCGGACGTTCACCTGGCCGCCGATGCCGCCCTCGATCCGGTCGGCGGTGCCGTTCTTGTAGACTTCCAAGGCGGCGACGGTGCCCGCCGGAAAGTCCTGGATCGCCACGAAGCGCCCTTCGGCGGTGAAGATCTCGCGATCGTTGTAGGTGGTGGAGAGGTCGGGCAGGCCGCGAACCTGAACCCCCGCCGCCTCGCCAGCGCCACGCGTCACCTGCACGCCCGGAACCCGCGCCAGCGCTGCCGAGGCGAAGGTGTCGGGAAGCTTGCCGATGTCCTCCGCGACGATGGCATCGACGATCCCGTCCGCATTGCGCTTGATCGCGGCGGCGCTTTCCAGGCTCCGGCGCACGCCGGTCACCACAATGGCGTCGCCGGCGGCTTCATCCGGCTGCGTTGGCGTCGTGACCGGCACCGGATCGGGCGTCGATTGCCCGGTGGTCGCCTGGCCCGCCGCGGGTGCCTGCACGTCCTGGCCCCATGCCGCTGGTGCGCTCGTCAGCAGTGCGAGCACGGAAGTGGTGACGCAAAGACGCCTTCCCTTGATCATACATCCTCCCCAGGATTGTCATTATGGCGGCTTTGGCCGCTCGCTTAATGTCGGACAATAGGACGCCAACACTTGCGGATTTGCAAGTATCCAAGACCGTGTCGCTACAGGAAAACTTGGCTGTTGCTATTCTGACACAGCTTCACTGACGTCAGGGCATCGTACGAGTCCAGGCTGCGTTCAAGTGAGGTTCTTTTGATTGTCTCTGACATCAACGTTCAGTCCGTTTGAAACGGATAAACAAGCATCCAACTTGAACCCAAGTCCGCTGGCCTGAAGGTATGAGGTAGCTAAACTCTCCCCATAGTCCGTTGGCCGCGAGGGGGGCGAGGGAGGTGCTGCACCATGCTTGTAGGTCTTTCCCGGTTCCGCAGGAATATGCACAGCGATCATCGCATCGTCGCATTGAACTTGTCGCGCGGTTACCACGGGGTGAGAGGATCTTGTTCCGTGTCTTCCAAGGTTCCAAGCGTGGGGAGAACTCGGCCGGGCGTGGCGGCATAGCGTCGGCTTCGATTGCACCACCCGCTTCATGGTGCCGTCCTACGGAAGCTGCGATGGGCGCTGCGTTCGGGCGAGTAGGTGTGCGGCGGGGTGCTGCCCCCACTCCGCCGCACACCGCGTCGGTGGCAAGCGGCGGACATCGCAGCCCGGATGATCCAGGGCGGCCGGGCCGTGGCCGCTAACTTGCCGCCGCCGCTGCGGGGAAGGGCCCGAAGCTTCGGCCGCAGGGGTTTGGCCGTCGCGCCCGACTCGGCCCGGGAGGATGCCGCCGATCTCAGGGACGAACCTCCGGTCGACGTGGATCGTGTCCGCGCGCGCCCGACGCCGCCGCAGCTTTCCGCCTTGGCTGATCGTCCAGCCGCCGCGAGCCATATGTCACGGGGGGAGGGGGGCACCGGCACCCTCGGGGTGACGGAGGAGGAAAGCGTCGGCTGGGAACCGCCGCACGGCCGGGATCTGCGCACAGCGCTCCGGCAGGCCGTGTCCGACGAGCCATTCTGCCCTGCGCTCCTCCACGGGCTGCGCGTCGTGCATGTCGTCCGGCAGTTCGCGCCCGGCGTCGGCGGGATGGAGGATTATGTCCGGCAGCTGGCGCTCCAGCAGCGCGCGGCCGGCATGGGGGTGCGGATCGTGACCCTGGACCGCATCTTCGATCAACCGCAGCAGGCGCGGCTTCCGGCACGGGAGTGGATCGACCGGCTGGAGGTGCAGCGGCTGCCCTGGTGGGGGTCCAAGCGCTACCCGATCGCTCTCGGCGTGCTCCGTGCGCTCAAGGATGCCGATCTGGTGCATGTTCACGGGGTCGACTTTTTTTGCGATTTCCTGGCCGTCACGCGCGGGCTGCACCGCAAGCGGCTGGTGCTGTCGACACATGGCGGTTTCTTTCACACGCCCTTCGCGGCGCGGGCCAAGCGGCTGTTCTTCCATCACGTCACGCGGCGCAGCCTACGGGGATTCGCCGCCATCATCCCCTCCAGCGTCAGCGACGAGGCGCAGTTCCGGAGGATCCGGGCGGAGGGATCGGAGACCGTGGAGAACGGCGTCGACCTCGACAAGTTCGACGGCTGCGCCGATCCGGCTGCGCGCACCATGATCTATTTCGGCCGGCTCGCGCCCAACAAGGGACTGGACCAGCTGATCGGCTGGTTCGCGGAGGTGCATCGCCAGGACGCATCCTGGCGCCTGATCCTGGCCGGCCGACCCATGGGGGTGGAGCCCGACGCGCTTGCCGAGCAGGCCCGGCAGTCCGGGATGGCGGAGGCGGTGGAGATCCACCCCTGGCCCAGCGATGCCGAGTTGCGGGGGTTGATCGGGCGCAGCAGCGTCTATGTCTGCGCTTCGGCCTATGAGGGGTTCGGGATCGCGGCGGTGGAGGCGATGGCAGCCGGGCTCTATCCGGTGCTGAGCGATATCCCGGCCTTCCGGCGGACCCTCGCGCGGGCGGATTATGGCACCCGGACCTGCTTCGCTCCCGATCCCGCCAGCGTGGCGCGGACGCTCGCCGAAGTAGACGCGGGGCTTTGGGCGGCACCGGATGCGGACGAGCGGCGACGCCGGCTGGCTTCCTTCGGCTGGACGGGCGCGGCGGATGCGATCGGCGGCATCTACCTGCGTGCGCTGGGGCGAAGCCGCCGGCGCATCGGGCAGGTCTCGGTGACTGTGTCCTGCCGGCGTGAGTTTTTGCGCCGGATCGACCGGTGCCTTTCCAGCCCCGCGCGGCGTCCGCTGTTTGTCGCGTTCTGCAACGCCCACACGGCCAACACCGCGCAGCGCGACCCGGCCTTTGCCGCCGCGCTCGCCCAGGCGCTGGTGGTCAACGACGGGATCGGCGTCGACCTGGCAAGCTCGGTGCTGTTCGGAAGACCGTTCCAGGAAAACCTGGCCGGCACCGACCTGGTGGACCAGGTGTTGGAGCGGGCGGCAGGGAGCCTGCGCATCTTCCTGGTGGGCAGTGCGCCCGGCGTCGCGGACCAGGCCGCCCGAGCCCTGCGCGAACGCGCGCCCCGGCACCGTGTGGTCGGCACCGCCCACGGCTTCTTCACCGATGCCGAGACGCCCGAGCTCATCGCCCGAATTCGAGCAAGCACCCCCGATCTGGTGCTGGTGGGGATGGGGCATCCGCGCCAGGAAATCTGGTGCGCCGCCCATCATCGCGAACTGGGGGCGATCACGATGGCGGTGGGTGCCTATCTCGACTTCCTCGCCGGAGAGGTTCGTCGCGCGCCCTACTGGGTGCGGAGGGCCCGGTGTGAATGGATTTTCCGGCTCGTTCAGGAGCCGCGCCGGCTGGCGCGCCGCTACCTGATCGGAAATCTCCGGTTCCTCGGGCGGCTGTTGCTGCAATGGTATCGCGGCGCCCGCATCTGACGGACCGGGTAAGCCGTGCCGGAGGTGCCGCGCTTGCGAACCGTAGCGGATCGAAGGGTTCAGGTTTCGAAAGCGCGGGGCGCCTGACCCAGCGCTACCGTGATCGCAGGTTCCGCCCCGCCACGTGGACTGCTGGCGCCCGTACCGTCCCGCTCCGGCTCCCAGTTCCCGATGCGCCGACCGCAAAACCACTCGTCCCGCCTGTCGAACCGCCGGTTCCGGTCGACGGTGCCCGATCGACGCCGGGCCGCGGGGGCGCGAGCAGATGGGAGCGTTGCGCAGGGCGGCGAGAAGCGCGACACCCGGCACCCGGCACCCGGCACCCGGCACCCGGCACCCGGCACCCGGCACCCGGCACCCACGACCCAGGGGCAACTCTGCTCCACCAGAGCGCGCTTCATCTCGCGGCGAAGCAGTCGGCGTTCGTGACCAAACAGCCAGCGGTGGCGTCGAAACCGGCGCGACAGCGCGGCGAGTGGCGCGGTGTTCCGGCGGCGGAGGCACGATGCGACGAGCGACTTCGAAGGGAAGGCCGGTGCGATCTTCCGGACAAGGACCCTCCGCATCTGGGCGTCCGCTGCCGCGTGGCGCCTTGCAGCCGGTGCTCAACGCGGCCGGACCGCGTTCTCCGGGCCGGACCTCACGAGGCGGGTGGCGATGGACAGGTAGAAATCGCAGACGTCGGCGACATCGTCGGCGGTGATGATCAGGCATTCCCCGACCGGAAACTGCTTGAGCGGCCCGCTACGATCGGGTGCATCGGCCCAGCCCACCGTGAGCCAGGGAGAACCTGCCACGTCCCCGCGCGTCACCCTCCCGCTGCAATAGAAAAGGCAGTCGCGGGCCCGCCCCAGCGCGCGCAGCCGCGCATGCTCGCCGCCCGGCTGCGCCGCGCCGGTCAGGAGCGCGCGCAGCTTGTTCGCGGTGTTGCGCTCCGCAGGGGAGGTTCGCTGCCCGGCTGCGATTGCCACCTCATCCACCAGCACGTTCAGGAAACGGTCGAGCTCGCGAAGTCCGTTGCCGATCACCTTGGCGCGGTAGCGCCCGAGGATCGGTGTCCGGGCCTGCAGAGGCTCGGCATAGAGGCCCGCCGCAAGGAAGCGGGCGCCCTGTCTGAGCGTGGCTTCTGCCCGGGCAAGTGGCGCGTGCGTCAGGGGAGTGGTCAACATTCGGCTGGTCAGCCGCCCGTAGCACGCCCGGCGATCGCCTGCTCGACCGCGGCAAGGCCCGTGTCGCTTCCGACCGCGAGATCGAGCGGGCGGCCGTCCAGCACCGGATCATGGGTGTTGAGAAAGGCAATGGCCTCGTCACGGCCACCGAGCATGCGGAACGCCATCAGGGTCACTCGACCCTGGCGGTCGGCCTCTTCCGCCGACAACCGCGGCGCCTTGTAGCGGCTCACGAACTGGCGGCGTTTCGGCCGTTGGAGCGAGTCCGTTGGCTCCTCGGCCTTTGGCGTTGCGACATCCGTGCTGGAAATGTCGGTCATCGTTCACTGCGCCTCGATGATCGGCGAGGTCGCGCCGAGGTGAACCCGCAGCGCATCGATGCGAACGGCATATTCGTTTGCCAGACGCCGATGGGCGAAGCGTGCCTCGCACCCTTCCGCCTCTTGCGCCCGCATCAGGGAAACTTGGTGGCGTGCCAGCAGGTAATTGAGATCCATGGCAGTCTCCGGCTTGTAAGCGGGAGCGCATGCGTCTCTCAGTCGAGGGCGCCTACGAAGCGGATTGCCACCGATCCTTTCAATATGGGGCATTGCGCGCGAAATGGAAGGTGCGGGCGCCTAGAACCAGAAGCGTACCCCGGCCACGAAGGTGGTGTCTTCCACGTCGTCGCCGTCCTCCCGCGCAAAACGCGCCGTGTCGCCGAGCTTGCGGCTCCAGGACACGCCCACATAGGGCGCGAACTCCCGCCGAAGCTCGTAGCGCAGCCGCAGCCCGAGTCCCGCATCGCTGAGACCGGAGCCGGTGCGGGTGGCGGCCACGTCCTGCGCCGCGAAGTTGAGCTCCACGCGCGGTTGCAGGATCAGTCGTTGCGAGATCCGCTGATCGTACCAGCCCCCCAGTCGGCCCAGCAGGTCGCCCTTGGTCGACAGGAACAGCGCAGCTTCGGTGTGGAACTGGTAGGGGGCCAGTCCCTCGAGCCCCACTGTGGCATAGGTCCGATCAGGCCCGACGCCGAAGTCCTGCCGTACGCCCGCCTGCAGGTTGAAATAGGGGTCGATCGCACGCGAATAGAGCGCCTGCACTTCCGCATGCTCCATGTCGCGGCCGAAGCTGCCTTCGCCTTCGCTCTTGATCCACAGGCGATCGATGTCCCCGCCGAAGAAGGCTTCGCCGTCCCAGCGATAGCCATCCGTGCCGTTGCGCATCTGAACCTCGGCAAGGTTGAGGAGTACCTGGCCGTACCGCTGGCCGCCGCCCTCCTCCATCATCGCATGGTGACCGCGCGCCATGTCCTCTGGGGGAAAGAAGCGGTCGGCGTAGCGGTCCTGCGGGACGGGCGGGGGCGGCGCATCGCCGGCGGGCAGGTCGGTGCCGACCGGCCCCGCCGGATCGGCCGCGGGTGCCGGCATTTGGTGGCCGGCGTGCGGGTCTGCGGCCGGCGCGTCGTGCTGGATGGGAGCCGGGCCGGCGGGCGCCATCTCGTGTGCGCCATGGTGCTGCGCAAGGGCCGGAGCGCTGGCGAGGGTCGCGAGCGCCGTCCACGAAAGCACGCGGATCATGCCGCTTCTCCCGCCGGCCGCACGCTCACGACGCGCATCATCCCCGACGCCATGTGGTAGAGCATGTGGCAGTGGAAGGCCCAGTCGCCGATCGCATCCGCGGTGAAGTCGAAGGTGACGGTGCCGCCGGGCTGGACCAGCACCGTGTGCTTGCGCGGGGCATGGCCGCCATGGCCGGTCACCAGTTCGAAGAAATGGCCGTGCAGGTGGATGGGGTGGCCCATCATCGTGTCGTTGACCAGCTTCACGCGCACGCGTTCGCCCAGGGTGAAGGGCAGCGGCGCCATCGCGTCCGACATGCGCAGCCCGTCCATCGACCACATGTAGCGCTCCATGTTGCCGGTGAGGTGGACCTCGATCGAGCGGTTGGGTGCGCGCACGTCGGGGTTCGGCGCACGCGCAACGAGGTCGCGGTAGACGAGCACGCGGTGACTCGCGTCCGCCAGCCCCTGTCCGGGCTCGCCGGTGCGGTCGACCGGCATCGGCGCGATCGTCTGGACGCTCGGGTCGCGCGCGACCTGCGGCGCGTTGGCGAAGTCCCGCATCTTCATGGAGCCATGCTCCATCGTGTGCGGCGCCGGCGTGCCGTGGCTCATGGCAGCATGATCCATGCCGGCGTGGCCCATGGCAGCGTGGTCCATCTGCCCCATCGCGCCGGGAGCCGTGCCAGGGGTCGAGGGTTCGGCGGCGGACGTGGCGAGCCGCGCAGAGGCGTTCTGCTCGGCAGTCGAATCGACACCGCGTACAGCCTCGTGCTGCATGTCGCCCATGCCCATGTCCTTCATGGTCGCGACGGGCCGGCGGCGAAGCGGCGGCACCGGCCCGACCATGCCGGGGCGCGGCGCCAGGGTGGCGCGCGCCATGCCGGACCGGTCGATGCTCTCGCCCACCAGCGTGTAGGCGCGGTCCTCCGCCGGCGTGACGACCACGTCATAGGTCTCGGCGACGGCGATCTGGAGCTCGTCGACGGTGACCGGGCGCACATGCTGCCCGTCCGCCTGCACCACCGTCAGCGGCAGCCCCGGAATGCGGACGTTGAAGGTCGTCATCGACGAGGCGTTGATGATGCGCAGCCGCACCCGCTCGCCCTGCCGGAACAGCGCCGTCCAGTTGTCCGCAGGGCCATGGCCGTTGACCAGATAAGTGTAGGTGTCGCCGGTCACGTCGGCGATGTCGGTCGCGTCCATGCGCATCGCGCCCCAGTGCAGCCGGTCCTTGAGCGGCTGGTCCTTGCCCGCGGCGAGGCCGGCGAGGGTCTGGCGCTGCCGGTTATAATAGTTGGGCTCGACCTTCAGGTGCCGGAAGATCGCGTCGGGGGACTCGCGGCTATGGTCGGACAGGACGATCACATGCTCGCGATCGAAGGCGACCGGGTCCGGGCCCGCCGGGTCGATGACGATCGGGCCATAAAGCCCCATCTGCTCCTGGAACCCCGAATGGCTGTGGTACCAATAGGTGCCCGACTGGACGATCGGGAACTCGTAGGTGAAGTGGGTGCGGGGCAGGATGCCCGGGAAGGAAACGCCCGGCACGCCGTCGAACTGCGCCGGCAGCAGCAGCCCGTGCCAGTGGAGCGAGCTGTCGACGTCGAGGTCGTTGTGTACGTGCAGGCGGAGCTTCTGGCCTTCGCGCAGGCGCAACAGTGGAGCGGGCACGGTGCCGTTGATGCCGATCGCCTGCGTCCGCCGCCCGTCGATCGTCATCGTCTGCCGCTGGATGCGTAGCGTGATGTCCTCGCCCGAGAGCTCCGGAAGCGTGGTCCCGGTCGACACCGATTGTGCCCAGGCCGGCATCCAGGCCGACAGCGCCATGCCGCCGCCCGCCAGGGTGGCTCCGCGCAACAACCTGCGGCGATCGAGAACCAGACTCATGCGTTCACCCTCATGCGGCCACGACTCTGCGGCCCTGCGAGCCCTTGCTCGCGTGAGGACCTTGGCGGCTGACACCGTGTCAGGGTCAAGCGGAAAGCAGCCCTTGACCCTGACATGATGTCAGTCCCCATCTAGGGCGGCGATGGAGGATGCGATGCACGATCACCACTCGCCCACGACGGACCACGCGCAGGGAGGATGCTGTGGCGGAGGAGCCACGGCCAGGGACCCGGTGTGCGGAATGGCGGTGGATCCGGCCAAGACCGCCCATCATGCCGAACATGCCGGTGTCGCCTATCATTTCTGTTGCGCCGGTTGCCGCACCAAGTTCCTGGCCGATCCCGACCGCTATCTTGGGGATGCGCCCCGCGCGCAGGCGCCTGCCGCGCCCGATGCGATCTATACCTGCCCGATGCACCCGGAAATCCGGCAGCAGGGGCCCGGCACCTGCCCGATCTGCGGCATGGCGCTGGAGCCGGAGGCGCCGTCGCTCGACGATGGCCCCAATCCGGAACTGGTCGATTTCACCCGCCGCACCTGGGTGTCCGCGGCGCTTGCGGTGCCGCTGCTCGCGCTCTCGATGGGGGCGGAGATGCTGGGGCTGCGGCTGGTGCCCCTTGCATGGTCTGCCTGGGTGCAGCTCGCGCTGGCAGCGCCGATCGTCCTGTGGGCAGGGCTGCCGTTCTTCGAGCGCGGATGGGCGTCGCTGCGCTCGCGCCACTTCAACATGTTCACGCTGGTGTCGATCGGGGTAGGGGCGGCGTTCCTCTACAGCCTGGTGGCGACGGTGGCGCCCGGGCTGTTCCCGTCCACCTTCCGCATCCACGGCATGGTGCCCGTCTATTATGAGGCGGCGGGCGTCGTCGTGACGCTGGTGCTGCTGGGCCAGGTGCTGGAACTGCGCGCCCGTGCCGCCACCGGCCGCGCGATCCGGGCGCTCCTGAACCTCGCGCCCAAGACCGCGCGCCGGATCGATGCCGACGGAGGCGAGGCGGAAGTGCCGCTCGACGCGATCCTCGCGGGCGACCGGCTGCGCGTGCGTCCCGGTGAGGCGGTGCCGGTCGACGGGATCGTGGTGGAGGGGCAGTCGTCGGTCGACGAATCGATGCTCACCGGCGAACCCGCGCCCGTCGCCAAGGAAGCAGGCGCGGCGCTCACCGGCGGTACCGTCAACGGCATCGGTGCTCTCGTGATGGAGGCACGCGCGGTGGGCGCCGACACCGTGCTCGCGCGCATCGTCGCGATGGTCGCCGCCGCACAGCGCAGCCGTGCGCCGATACAGGCGGTGGCGGACCGCGTCTCCGGCTGGTTCGTGCCGCTGGTGGTGGCGATCGCGGCCGCGACGTTCCTGGTGTGGAATGTCGCCGGGCCGGAGCCGCGGTTCAGCCATGCGCTGCTGAACGCCATCGCGGTGCTGATCATCGCCTGCCCCTGCGCACTGGGGCTCGCCACGCCGATGTCGATCATGGTCGGCACCGGCCGTGGTGCCCAGGCCGGCGTGCTGGTCAAGGATGCCCAGGCGTTGCAGGCGCTGGAGAAGGTCGACACGCTGGTGATCGACAAGACGGGCACGCTGACCGAGGGCAAGCCGCGGCTGACCGTGATCGAGCCCGTCGCAACGGCCGAGGACGAACTGCTCGCGCTCGCGGCGGCGGTGGAGGCGCATTCCGAGCATCCACTGGCGCACGCCATCGTGACGGAAGCGGCCCGGCGCGGGCTGGTTGTGACACCGGCCGAGGGGTTCCGTTCGAAGACGGGCGCGGGCGTGACCGCAACGGTAGCTGGACGCTCGGTCGCGGTCGGCAATGCCGCGATGATGCGCCACGCAGGCGCGGACCCGCGGCCGCTCGCCGCCCGTGCGGAGGCGCTGGCGCGCGACGGCGCGGGCGTCATGCTGGTCGCGGTCGATGGCCGCATCGCCGGGCTGCTCGGCGTCGCCGATCCCGTCCGCGAGTCCGCCTCTGGAGCGATCGCCCAGCTGCGTGCCGAGGGCCTGCGGATCGTCATGCTCACCGGCGACGGCCGCGGCACGGCGGAGGCGGTCGCCCGCACCATCGGCGGCATCGACGAAGTGCACGCCGGGCTCGCGCCCGAGGACAAGGCCCGCATCGTCGGCGAGCTCAAGGCGCGCGGCGCACGCGTGGCGATGGCAGGCGACGGCATCAACGACGCGCCCGCGCTTGCCGCAGCCGATGTCGGCGTCGCGATGGGAACCGGCACCGATGTCGCGATCGAAAGCGCGGGGCTGACGCTGACCCGCGGGGACCTGGCCGCGATGGTGCGCGCACGGCGGCTGGCGAAGGCGACGATGCGCAACATTCGCCAGAACCTCGCCTTCTCCTTCCTGTTCAACGGCATCGGCGTGCCCGTTGCGGCCGGCGTGCTCTATCCCGTCGCCGGCATCCTGCTGTCGCCGATGCTCGCCGGGGCGGCGATGGCGTTGTCGTCGTTCGCAGTGGTAACCAACGCGCTGCGACTGAACGGAGTGCGGCTATGAACATCGGCCAGGCGGCGGACGCGAGCGGCATCTCCCAGCGGATGATCCGCCACTATGAGAAGATCGGGCTGATCCCGGCCCCGCTGCGACGGGACAGCGGCTATCGCGACTATGATGTGGCGGATGTGGCGCGCTTGCGCTTCGTCGCCCATGCCCGCGACCTGGGCTTTCCGATCGAGGAGATCCGCTCGCTCCTGGGCCTGTGGCAGGATCGCCACCGCTCCAGCGCAGATGTGAAGGCGCTGGCGATCGCGCGTGCGGAGGAACTGGGCCGCAAGGCGCGAGCCCTGGAGGAGATGCGGGGCACGCTGCTCGACCTGGCGCAGCGCTGCCACGGCGACGACCGGCCGGACTGCCCGATCCTCGACCGGCTCGCCGACCCCGCCTGAACGCAGAAGGGGCGCCGCAGCGCGACGCCCCTTCGGTTCGGCGGCTAGGCCGGAGTTACTCCGCGGCGACGCCGTTGTGGGAGAACATGTCGCTCTCGCCAGCTTCCTCGTTCGCGGCGGCCGGGCCCTTGGCCTTCTGGCGCTTGTCGAAGCTGTCCCAGACCTCGTTCCAGTTGCCGCGAGTCGCGCCCTTCGAATATTCGGTCGCGCGCTGTTCGAAGAAGTTGGCGTGCTCGACGCCGTTCAACAGCGGCGTCAGCCACGGCAGCGGGTGCTCGTCGATCATGTAGATCGGCTTCATGCCCAGCTGCCCCATCCGCCAATCGGCGATGTAGCGGATGTACTTCTTGATCTCCTTGGGCGTCATGCCGTTGACCGGGCCCATCTCGAACGCGAGGTCGATGAACGCGTCCTCCAGCCGGATCGTCGTCTGGCACTGGTCGGCGATGTCGTCCTTCACCGCCTTGGTCAGGCAGTCGCGCTCCTTGGTGAAGGCGTGGAACAGCTGGATGATGCCCTCGCAGTGCAGGCTTTCGTCGCGCACCGACCAGGACACGATCTGCCCCATGCCCTTCATCTTGTTGAAGCGCGGGAAGTTCATCAGCATCGCGAACGACGCGAACAACTGCACGCCCTCGGTGAAGCCGCCGAACATCGCCAGCGTGCGGGCGATGTCCTCGTCGGTGTCGACGCCGAACTGCTGCAGATAGTCGTGCTTGTCCTTCATCTCGGCATAGTCGAGGAAGGCGCCATATTCGCTCTCGGGCATGCCGATGGTGTCGAGCAGATGGCTGTAGGCCGCGATGTGGATGGTCTCCATGTTGCTGAACGCCGTCAGCATCATCTTGACCTCGGTCGGCTTGAACACCCGGCCGTATTTCTCGTGGTAGCAGTCCTGCACCTCGACGTCGGCCTGGGTGAAGAAGCGGAAGATCTGCGTCAGCAGGTTGCGCTCGTGATCGGACAGCTTCTGCGCCCAGTCGCGGCAGTCCTCGCCCAGCGGCACTTCCTCCGGCAGCCAGTGGACCTGCTGCTGGCGCTTCCAATATTCATAGGCCCAGGGATATTCGAAGGGCTTGTAGGTCTTGCGGGCGTCGAGAAGAGGCATGGGTCAGACTCCAGGAATTTGAATGGGGCGGGCGCGGCGACTGGTCATTGTGTCTGGTTCCAGGACCATTGCGCCGTCGCGAAGATGGCAAGGACGAGGGCGAGGGCCGCGAGCATCGTGCCGGCGATGCGATAGCCATAGACCGCACCCTCGCTGGTGGCGGTGCGGAGCCGCAGGAGCAGCCAGGCGCCGGCGATCCCTGCGACGAGTGCCACGCCGTACATGATGAACACTGCGACGGTCATGCGACCATCCGGGGAGACGTGCGTTGATCGGCCGTCACCAACCAAGGAGGACTCCCATGGCAGACCTGACGGCCATCAAGGAACATATGGAAGTGATCGGCGCGGACGGCGTCCATGTCGGCACCGTCGACAAGGTCGAGGGCGACCGTATCAAGCTGACCAAGAAGGACAGCGGTGCCGACATCGAGGGCGTCGAGGAAGGCCTCCATACCGACCATCACCACTTCATCTCCATCGGCCTGGTCGCCGAGGTCGAGGGCGACAAGGTCCGCCTGTCGGCGAACGCGGACGTCGCGGTCACCTTCGAAGAGGAAGAGGACGGCGAGCCGCTCTGATCCGGATGCCGCCGCAGCGGTCCGCGGTGCGCGGGCCGGTGCGGCGATTCCGAACGTGGCGGAGGCTGCGTTCATTCCATCCTCATCGCCCCAGCCGGGGCGGATCGGCGTCCCGGAGCTACGGCTCCCGGGACGCCTTCCTATAGCATAGCCGACGGGCGGCTGCGCGGCCTTACTGGCAGGCCAGGCACTCGTCGTAGTCGGTGCTCTCGCCGATCTCGAACTTCGGCGCCTCGGGCGTGTTGTCCGCCTCGACGCCGCCGGTGCCGGCGAAGCCCGCGCGCTGGATCGACTTCGAGCGCAGATAGTAGAGCGACTTGATGCCCAGTTCCCAGGCGCGGAAGTGGAGCATCAGCAGATCCCACTTTTCCACGTCCGCCGGGATGAACAGGTTCAGCGACTGCGCCTGGTCGATATAGGGCGTGCGGTCGCCGGCCAGTTCGAGCAGCCAGCGCTGGTCGATCTCGAAGCTGGTCTTGAAGCACGCCTTTTCGTCCGCGGACAGGAAGTCGAGGTGCTGGACCGAGCCACCATGCTCCAGGATCGAGTTCCAGACCGCGTCCGAGTCCTTCGACTTCTCGCGCAGCAGCTTCTGGAGGTGCGGGTTCTTGACCGCGGTCGAGCCCGACAGCGTCTTGTGGGTGTACATGTTCGCCGGGATCGGCTCGATGCACGCAGACGTGCCGCCGCAGATGATCGAGATCGACGCGGTGGGCGCGATCGCCATCTTGCAGCTGAACCGCTCCATCACGCCCATGTCGGCGGCGTCGGGGCAGGGGCCGCGCTCGACCGCAAGCTGCATCGACGCCTCGTTCACCTGGGCGTTGATGTGCTTGAAGATCTTGAGGTTCCACGACTTGGCCATGGCGCCCTCGAACGGCAGCCCGCGTGCCTGAAGGAAGCTGTGGAAGCCCATGACGCCCAGGCCCACCGAACGCTCGCGCTCCGCCGAATAGCGGGCACGCGCCATCTCGTCGGGAGCGTTCTTGATATAGTCGGTCAGCACGTTGTCGAGGAAGCGCATCACGTCCTCGATGAAGCGCTTGTCGCCGTTCCACTCGTCCCACTTCTCCAGGTTGAGCGAGGACAGGCAGCACACCGCAGTGCGATCGTTGCCAAGATGGTCGGTGCCGGTCGGCAGCGTGATTTCCGAGCAGAGGTTCGAGGTCGAGACCTTGAGCCCCAGGTCACGATGATGCTTGGGCATCGTCGAGTTCACATGGTCGGAGAACACGATGTAGGGCTCACCGGTGGCGAGGCGGACCTCGACCAGCTTCTGGAACAGCGCGCGCGCATCCACCTTGCCGCGGACCGAGCCGTCCTTGGGGCTCTTGAGCTCCCATTCGGCGCCCGCGCGGACCGCTTCCATGAACGCGTCGGGGATCAGCACGCCATGGTGCAGGTTCAGCGCCTTGCGGTTGAAGTCGCCCGAGGTCTTGCGGATCTCCAGGAACTCCTCGATCTCCGGGTGGGAGATGTCGAGGTAGCAGGCCGCCGAGCCGCGGCGCAGCGATCCTTGCGAGATCGCGAGGGTGAGCGAATCCATCACCCGCACGAACGGGATGATGCCGCTGGTCTTGCCGTTGAGGCCCACCGGCTCGCCGATGCCGCGGACGTTGCCCCAATAGGTGCCGATGCCGCCGCCGCGCGAGGCCAGCCAGACATTCTCGTTCCAGGTCTCGACGATGCCTTCCAGGCTGTCGGGAACGGAGTTCAGATAGCAGGAGATCGGCAGGCCGCGGCCGGTGCCGCCGTTGGACAGCACGGGCGTCGCCGGCATGAACCACAGGCGCGAGATATAGTCGTACACGCGCTGCGCATGCGCGGCATCGTCGGCGTAGGCCGAGGCCACGCGTACGAACAGGTCCTGGAACGACTCACCGGGCAGCAGGTAGCGGTCGGTCAGCGTCTCCTTGCCGAACTCGGTCAGCAGCGCGTCGCGCGCATGGTCGACCTCGACCGGATAGGGGCGGGCGATCGAGCGGCTGTCGCGCGCGGCCGCAGGGGCGGGTGCGTCCAGCGTGGTCGTGCTGTCGCCTGCGCGATTGTCCTGGCTGTCCCTGCTGAAGTCCATGCTGCCCTCGTTCCAAATGTCTTGTTCGCGGCCTTGGCAGGCCCGATGTAGCGTCGCCGAACACGGCCGCAACCAGCCCGCGTGAGCCACCTGCACCGTCAAAAAACGCGGCTTTTCCGCCGCATTCCGTTCAAACTGGAAGCCTTCGCTGGATACCAGCGATAGCGCCGCTTCCCAGGCGCCACCACAAGACTTGGTGTCGCGCAAACCTCGGCGGCTTGCAAGATCGCTCGTCGCAGTGAATCCGGCGTTCATCGTTCCGCGGCGCGCGCGACGCGTGGACATTCCTAGCGATCAAGCGAAAACCGCAGCCTGAAAAAATTTTCGCATGCGCCCGGCAGCCCTGCCGCCCCGTTGCAAGCGGTCGCTGTCGGCCTCAAGCTGCGTCCACAAGCTAGGGAGTATCGGATGCGGCGGGTACAAGGGGGAATGCTGGGATTGGCGCTGCTGGCGCTTGCGACGACCGCGCGAGCGGACCCGCCCCAGACGCCTCCCATCGAGGAACTCTCCCTTTCCGACGCCGCAGCCGCATTGGCGGCGGGCACCAGCAGCGAGGCGCTGACTCGCGCCTATCTCGCGCGCATCGAGGCGATCGACCGCAAGGGGCCGACGCTGCGCAGCGTCGTCGCCGTGAACCCCGAGGCGCTGGCGCAGGCGCGTGCCCTCGACGCCGAACGGCGCGCAGGACGAATCCGCGGTCCGCTTCACGGCGTGCCGGTGCTGATCAAGGACAATATCGAGACTCGCGAACTGCCGACCACCGCCGGCAGCCTGGCGCTCAAGGACAATCGCACCGGCCGCGATGCGCCGGTGGTGGCGCGGCTGCGCGCCGCAGGCGCCGTGATCCTGGGCAAGACCAACCTGTCCGAATGGGCGAACATCCGCTCTTCGGGGTCGATCAGCGGATGGAGCGCGGTCGGCGGGCTGGTGCGCAACCCCTATGCGCTCGACCGCACCGCGTGCGGCTCGTCGAGCGGCAGCGGCGCCGCGGCCGCCGCCAGCCTCGCCGCGGCGGCGGTGGGGACGGAGACCGACGGCTCGGTCGTGTGCCCGGCGGCGATGAACGGGCTGGTGGGGCTCAAGCCGACGATCGGCTTGGTCAGCCGCACCCACATCGTGCCCATCAGCCACAGCCAGGACACCGCGGGGCCGATGGCGCGCAGCGTGCGCGATGCGGCGCTGCTGTTCTCGGCAATGATCGGCAGCGATCCCGCCGACCCGACCACGCGCGACGCCGACCGGCACCGCACCGACTATGCCGCCGCGCTGTCGGCCGATGCGCTGAAGGGCATGCGGGTGGGCGTGCTCCGGCCGGAAATGTCGGCGCCGCTCGCGAAGCAATATGATGCGGCGCTGGCGGTGCTGCGCGCGGCAGGCGCGACCCTGGTCGACGTGACGCCGCCCAAGCTGGACGGGCTGGGCGAGGCCGAGTTCCTGGTGCTGAAGGCTGAGTTGAAGGCCGACCTCAACGCCTATCTCGCGACCACGCCGCCCGCGGTGAAGACGCGGACGCTCGCCGACGTGATCGCCTTCAATGCCGAGCATGCCGACACCGAAATGCGCTTCTTCGGCCAGGACACGTTCGAGGCGGCGCAGAAGATGCCCGGCCTCGAAGACCCGGCCTACAAGGAGGCGCGCGCCAAGGCGCTGCGGCTCGCGGGTGCCGAGGGCATCGACGCAATGCTGGCCCAAGCGAAGGTCGAGCTGCTGGTGTCGCCGACCTATGGCCTGCCGTGGCTGTCGGACCCGGTGCACGGCGACCACTTCGTGCCGCCCTCGGCCAGCGAGCTTCCGGCGGTGGCCGGCACGCCGCACCTGACCGTCCCGATGGGGCTGGTGCAGGGGCTGCCCGCCGGCCTCTCCTTCCTCGGTCCCAAGTACAGCGAGGCGCTGCTGCTGGGCGCCGGCTATGCCTTTGAGCAGCGCGGGCGGATGCGGGTGAAGCCCGGCTATGCGGCGAGCGTGCTGACGGAGGGAGGGCTGGAAGGGGCGCGATAGACGACCTGGCGCGCCTCCCGCGTGCTCCTGCGCAGGCAGGAGCCCAGAGTTCCGGGCGCGACCGTCGTTCTGCTGGGCACTGGATCCCCGCCTGAGCGGGGATACGGAAGGAAGTGCGACGAAGATCTAACCGCGCCAGCGCCGTTGCAGGCTCGCCTGCCATAGCAGGACCAGCGGTACCGCCCCTAGTTCGACGCACAGCCCGACCAGATGCCCCGTCGACGGCGCACCCACCGACAGCAGCGACCACGCCCGTGCCAGCCCGCCGATCACCACCATGATCCCCAGCAGGCGAAAGCGTGCGCCCTGCCGCTCGATCGCGGGGATGCAGCTGGCAAAGCCCAGCGCCATCCCCAGGAACACGCCGGAGAGGTAGCGAAAATGGCTGTCGAGGTCGGGGCGCACGGCGTCGTGCGCCAGCCACTCGGCCCCGCGCAGGATGCCGGCGGCCGCGGTCGTGAACGGGATCAGGCACAACAGCGCCACGACCGCCTGCAGCAGCCGGCGCTCCCAAGTCACGGCAGCGGCAGTTCGAGCAGGTCGGAGCGGACGCGGATCGCGCGCACGGACATGTGAATCTCGATCAGGAAGCAGATCAGCCCGCCGGTCAGCAGCAGCATCGAGACGATGAAGGCGACCGCGATCACCTGCCCGATCTGGAAATTGCCCAGTTCGGCCACGAACAGCATCGCCACCACTAGGCAGATTGCGATCGCCGCCATGACGACCAGATAGACCGCATTGTTGATCATGCGGATGCGCCCGTCGATCAGCCGCAGTTCCTGGACGTGCTGGATTCGCTCGGGATCGTCGCCGCGCAGTTGCAGGGTGGTCAGCTGGCGCGAGCGGTCGACGATGCGGGCGAGCCGCCCGACCATCACGTTGAGGATCGCGCCGAGGCCGGCGAGCAGGAAGACGGGCGCAATCGCGACCTGGATCGTTTCTGCGACGGTGGAGAGGACGGGAGAGAATGCCACGCGCCCGTTATTCGTGGGCCGTCAGGGTTGCGCAAGCGAAATGGTGGGCGTCGGGGCGCTGCCCGGTCGAACCGCACCGGGCGTTCAGATCACCTCCATCTTGCTGTTGTAATGGTGCCAGGCGAGGATCGCCGCGGCCCCGCGGTGTGGGCGCCAGCCTTCCGCCAACACCCGCACCAGCTTCTCGTTCGGGCGTTCGGCGTGGCCCAGGATGCGCCCGACCTCCACCTGCACCGCGAGGTCGCCGGCCGGCCAGATGTCCGGCCGCCCCTCCGCGAACAACAGGTAGATTTCCGCCGACCAGCGCCCGATCCCCTTGATGCGGGTAAGGGCCGTGATCGCTTCCTCGTCGTCCGCCGGCAGCGCGGCCAGGTCCAGTCGCCCGCTCGCCACTTCGTCGGCCAAGCTGCGGGCGTAGCCGATCTTCTGCCGGGAAAGCCCGGCGGCGCGCAGCGTCTCGTCGCTTGCGGCGGCAAGGCGGGCAGGATCCTCGACCTCGCCCAGCGCCTCCTCCAGCCGGCGCCAGACGGCGGCGGCGGCATGGACGCTCACCTGCTGGCCGACGATCGTGCGCAGCAGCGTCGCATAGCCGGGCTCGCGGATGCGGGGCGGGGGATAGCCGACGCGCCCGACCGCCGCGGCGAACGCCGGCTCGATCGCGCCAAGCGCATCCAGCGCCTCGCGCAGCTGTTGTGCGCTCAGTCCCATGCCTGCATCCGGGCCGGTGCGCCTTGAATTTGGCGGCGGCGGTCGCCAATGCCCTGACAGCTGTTCTGGAGAAAATGCATGCCCACGCTTACCGTCACCACGCGCGAAGGAGAAGAACGCAGCGTGCCCGCAGAGGTCGGCCTGAGCGTGATGGAAGTCATTCGCGACGCCGGCTTCGACGAGTTGCTGGCGCTGTGCGGCGGCTGCTGCAGCTGCGCGACGTGCCACGTCCATGTCGATGCGGAATTCCTGCCGCTGCTGCCGCAGATGAGCGAGGACGAGGACGAACTGCTCGACAGCACGTCGGACCGTGACGAACGCTCGCGCCTGTCGTGCCAGATCCAGTTCACGCCGGCCCTCGACGGCCTGCGCGTGACGATCGCCGCCGAGGATTGAGGCTAGGGGCACGAACGTTGAACCCACCCGTTCGTCCTGAGTAGCCATTGAGCGTAGTCGAAATGGCGTATCGAAGGACCGCCACGGTGCTTCGATACGGGACTTCGACTTCGCTCAGCCCCTACTCAGCACGAACGGACATATTTTCCTGATGCTTCAGGCGCTGGGCTTCAATCCGGCGACGATGCGCCGGGCCAGCCCCGGCCCCTCGAACACCAGCGCCGAGTAGAGCTGCACCAGGCTGGCACCTGCATCGAGCCGACGCTGCGCTTCGTCCGCCGAGCCGATGCCGCCGACCGACACCAGCGGCAGCTGCCCGCCGGTGATGTCGCGCGCCTCGGCAAGCTTGGCGCGGGCGAGCGCGGCGAGCGGGGCCCCCGAAAGCCCGCCCGTTTCGCCCGCATTCCCCGACCGCAGGCCCGCCGGCCGCGAGATGGTGGTGTTGGAGACGACCAGCGCGTCGATGCCGCCGTCGATCGCAGCGCGGGCGGCGACTTCCAGCCCGGCGCGATCGAGATCGGGCGCCACCTTCAGGAACAGCGGCACGCGTCGGACCGCCAGGTGACGCGCCGCGTCGCAGGCGGCGATCAGCTCGCCCAGCGCCGGCTGTGCCTGAAGATTGCGCAGGCCCGGCGTGTTGGGGGAGCTGATGTTGATCGTCAGATAGTCGGCGAAGGGCGCTGCCTTGGTGATGCCGGCGACATAATCCGCGATGGCACTGTCGCCTGCCACGGATTCCTTGTTGGCGCCGACGTTGATGCCGAGCACGCCGCGGCGCTCGGGCATGCGGGCGATGCGGTCGAGCGCCGCCTCCAGCCCGCCGTTGTTGAAGCCCATGCGGTTGATGACCGCGCGATCCTCCACCAGCCGGAACAGGCGCGGTTGCGGATTGCCCAGCTGCGGGCGCGGGGTGAGCGTGCCGACCTCGACCGATCCGAAGCCGAGCGCGAAGAAGCCGGCAACGGCCTCCGCATCCTTGTCGACGCCCGCCGCGAGCCCCACCGGGTTCGGGAAGCGCAGCCCTGCGATCGTGACCGGCATCTCGCGGGGCGCACCGGGCGCGAACGGTGTGCCGGCGGCACCCCAGGCGGCCAGCATGCGGATCGTCAGGCGGTGCGCACGCTCGGCATCGAGCGAGAACAGCAGGGGATGGTAGAAGCGCATCGCCCGGCTATGGCAGCGGCGGGAAGGGGGGTCAAAGCCTCCGAGCGTCCCCGCCCGGCCAGCCGATTACTGTGATCGGAACAATAACGCCGAAGATGCCTTCGCGCCTGCAAAATCCGGTTGACCCCAAGGGTCGCTGCTCCCATTTGCAATTCAGACCGGAATGATCCGATTGGGAGCCATGCGACTTTCCAGCCTTGCCGACTATGCCGTCGTGATGATGAGCGCGACCGCGCGCCACTGCGGTGGCGTGGCGCGGCTCAACGCGACGCGGCTGGCCGAGGACACGGGCCTGCCGCTGCCGACCGTCCAGAAGCTGGTGAGCCGGTTGTCGGCGGCCGGGCTGGTCGAGACCGGGCGAGGTGCGGCCGGCGGCTTCCGGCTGGCACGGCCCGCGGCGGCGATTTCGCTTGCCGACATCGTGGAGGCGGTGGAAGGGCCGATCGCGCTCACTACCTGCGTCGACGCGGAGCGCCACGACTGCGCGGTGGAGGGCAGCTGCCGGGTCCGCCCGCACTGGGGCGGCGTCAACGCGCTGGTCCGCGACGCGCTCGCCTCGGTCAGCCTGGCGACGATTTCTTCCTCTGCAGGCCCCGAGCCTGTTGAACCAACCCTTTCCCAACTGGACCCCGCGCTTCGCCCGGGTGCCGGAGTGCACGCATAATGGCTACCAAGAACGCAGAGGCGCTCGCCGCCGCCAACAAGAAGTACGAGTGGGGCTTCTCCTCGGACATCGAGCAGGACTTCGCGCCCAAGGGGCTGAGCGAGGACACCGTCCGCTACATCAGCGCCAAGAAGGCCGAGCCCGAATGGATGCTCGACTGGCGCCTGAAGGCGTTCCGCCTGTGGCAGACGATGGAGGCGCCGGACTGGTCGAAGCTCAACGTCCCGCCGATCGACTATCAGGACGCCTACTATTACGCCGAACCCAAGGCGAAGCCGAAGCTCGGCAGCCTGGACGAGGTGGATCCCGAGATCCTGCGCGTCTATGAAAAGCTCGGCATCCCCATCGAGGAGCAGAAGATGCTCGCCGGGGTCGAGGGCGCGCGCAAGGTCGCGGTCGACGCGGTGTTCGACAGCGTTTCGGTCGCCACCACTTTCCGCAAGGAGCTGGAGGCCGCTGGCGTCATCTTCCGCTCGATCTCGGAAGCGATCCGCGAATATCCCGATCTCGTCCGCAAGTGGCTCGGCAAGGTCGTGCCGCAGCGGGATAACTACTTCGCGACGCTGAACTCCGCGGTGTTTTCGGACGGCACCTTCGTCTACATTCCCGAGGGCGTGCGCTGCCCGATGGAGCTGTCGACCTATTTCCGCATCAACGCGGAGAACACCGGCCAGTTCGAGCGGACGCTGATCGTCGCCGACAAGGGCGCGTACGTCAGCTACCTCGAGGGCTGCACCGCGCCGATGCGCGACGAGAACCAACTGCACGCCGCCGTCGTGGAGCTGGTCGCGCTGGACGATGCCGAGATCAAGTACAGCACCGTTCAGAACTGGTACCCGGGCGACGAGAATGGCGTCGGCGGCATCTACAACTTCGTCACCAAGCGCGCGCTCTGCCAGGGCAAGAACTCCAAGGTGTCGTGGACGCAGGTCGAGACCGGCTCCGCCATCACCTGGAAGTATCCGAGCTGCGTGCTGGCGGGCGAGAACAGCGTCGGCGAATTCTATTCGGTGGCCGTCACCAACAATCGCCAGCAGGCCGATACCGGCACCAAGATGATCCACCTCGGCAAAGGCAGCCGTTCGACGATCGTGTCGAAGGGCATTTCGGCCGGGCGCTCGGACAACACCTATCGCGGGCTCGTCCGCGTCGGGCCGACCGCGGAGAACGTCCGCAACTTCACCCAGTGCGACAGCCTGCTGCTGGGCGACCAGTGCGGTGCGCACACGGTGCCGTACATCGAGGTGCGCAATCCGTCGGCGCAGATCGAGCATGAGGCGACGACGTCGAAGATCAGCGAGGACCAGCTGTTCTACGCGATGCAGCGCGGGCTCGACCAGGAAGCGGCGGTGGCGCTGATCGTCAACGGCTTCGCCCGCGAGGTGCTGCAGCAGCTGCCGATGGAGTTCGCGGTCGAGGCGCAGAAGCTGCTGGGGATTTCGCTCGAAGGCTCGGTCGGCTGATCGACGCACGGGCGCTTGGTACTACGGGGCGGCGCGCGCTGCTCGGACAATGGAAAGTTCTGGAAGTCATCCATGCTGAAGATTGAAAACCTGCACGCCGAGATCGACGGCAAGCCGATCCTGAAGGGCCTTTCGCTGACCGTGAATGCGGGCGAAGTGCACGCGATCATGGGGCCGAACGGCGCCGGCAAATCGACGCTCGGCTATGTGCTCGGCGGCCGTCCGGGCTATGAAGTGACCGAGGGTTCGGTGACCTTTGGCGGCGAGGACCTGCTGGAGATGGAGGCGGACGCACGCGCCGCTGCCGGCCTGTTCCTGGGCTTCCAATATCCGGTCGAGATCCCCGGCGTCTCCAACGTCCAGTTCCTGCGCGAGGCGCTGAACGCCCAGCGCAAGACCCGCGACGAAAAGCTGCTGTCGGGCGGTGAGTTCCTGAAGCTCGCCCGCGCACAGGCCGATGCGCTCAGCATGGACGCGGAAATGCTCAAGCGCCCGGTCAATGTCGGCTTCTCCGGCGGCGAGAAGAAGCGCAACGAGATGGTCCAGATGGGCATCCTCGATCCCAAGCTCGCGATCCTGGACGAGACCGACTCCGGCCTCGACATCGACGCGCTGCGCATCGTCGGCGACGGCATCAACCGGATCATGCGTGCGCCCGACAAGGCGGTGATCCTGATTACCCACTATCAGCGGCTGCTCGATTATGTGAAGCCGGACGTGGTCCATGTGCTCGCCGACGGGCGGATCGTGCGCACCGGCGGTGCCGAACTCGCGCTCGAGCTGGAGCGCGAGGGCTACGCGCAGGTGGCGGCGTGAGCACCCTCGAACTTCCGTCGCCCAAGTCGGAGCGGTGGCGCTGGGCGGACCTGCCGGCGCTGCAGCGTGCGGCCGAGAGCCCGCGTGGGCCCGCGCCCGACCTGGAATCCGCGCTGCTGCCGATCGATGGCCCGCGGCTGGTGTTCGTCGACGGCGTCTATGATGCCGCGCGCAGCGCGCCAGGACCTGTTGCCGTCGGCAGCCGTACCTGGACCAGCGAGCACCCGCTCGCCCGCTTCGCTCCCGGTGAAGGCTGGGCGCTGGAGTTGGGCCAGGAGGCAGTGACCGATCCGATCCAGATCGTGCATCTCGGTTCGGGTGGCGGCAATCACCTGCGCGGCTCGATCGTGCTGGCGGCCGATGCCGCGGCCTCCGTGGTCGAGACCTTCGTCGGCAGCGGCTGGGCCAATCGCCAGACCCGCATCGAGCTCGCCCGCGGTGCGCGGCTGATGCGCTCGGTCCGGCTGATCCAGGCAGGCGGCTTCGTCTCGATCCGCGACGAGGTCGATGTCGGCCAGGCGGCGAGCTATGCCGCGACCTTCCTGGGCGCGGGCGGCATGGGCAGCCGCATCGACGGCGAACTCGTCGTCAGCGGCACCGACGCCTATGCCGAAATGGGCGGCGCGCTGCTGACCCGCGGCGAACAGCGGCAGGAGTGCGCGGTCACCGTGCGCCACGCCGCCGAACGCGGCACCAGCCATCAGACCTGGCGCGCAGTCGCCGCCGACCAGTCGGTGGCGAGCCTTGCCGCCCGCGTCGACGTCGCGCGCGGTGCGCAGAAGACGGATGGCGAGCAGTCGCTCCGCGGCATCCTGCTTCAGCGCACGGCGACGGTGAACCTCAAGCCTGAGCTGGAGATCTTTGCCGACGACGTGAAGTGCGCGCATGGCGCGACCGTGGGCGAGCTCGACAATCGCGCGCTCTTCTATCTCCAGAGCCGCGGCGTGCCGCGCCCGCGCGCTAAGGCGCTGCTGACCCGCGCGTTCGTGGCAGACTCGCTCGACCGCATCGGCCAGGAGACCGTGCGCGAGGCGTTCGTGGCCGACGCCGATCGCTGGCTGGAAGCGGCGCTGTGAGCGTGCTTGCCGACACCCGTCCGCTCGACGTGGTCGCCGATTTCCCGGCGATCCCGCCAGGCTATGCCTATCTCGATACGGCCGCGACCGCGCAGAAGCCGCGGCCGGTGCTCGATGCGATCGCGCGCGGCTATGGCGAGACCTATGCCACCGTCCACCGCGGCGTGTACCAGCGCTCGGCCGACATGACGCTGGCGTTCGAAGCGGCGCGGCGGCGGGTGGCGGACTTCGTCGGCGCGCGTTCGCCGGACGAGATCGTCTTCACCCGCGGCGCGACCGAGGGGATCAACCTGGTCGCGCAGTGCTGGGCCGGCACGCAGCTGAAGGCGGGCGACCGCATCCTGCTGTCGATGCTGGAGCACCACAGCAACATCGTGCCGTGGCAGATGGTCGCCGAGCGCGTGGGCGCGGCGATCGACGTGGTGCCGCTCACCGCCGACGGCCGCATCGACCTCGACATGATGGCGCAGATGCTGCGGCCCGAGCACAAGCTGGTCGCGCTCGCCCATGTCTCCAACGTGCTGGGCTCCGTGCTCGACGTGCAGCGCGCGGTGACGCTTGCGCATGGCGTCGGCGCCAAGATCTTGATCGATGGTTGCCAGGCGGTCGCGCGGCTGCCGGTCGACGTGGCTGCGCTCGGCTGCGACTTCTACGTCTTCTCCGGTCACAAGCTCTACGGTCCCACCGGCATCGGCGTGCTGTGGGGCAGGGCGGAGCTGCTCGAAGCGATGCCGCCGTACCAGGGCGGCGGGTCGATGATCGACCGAGTGACCTTCGAGCGCACCACCTATGCGCCGCCGCCGGGACGGTTCGAGGCAGGGACGCCGCACATCGTCGGCGTGCTCGGGCTGCATGCCGCGATCGACTATGTCGCGGGCATCGGTCTGGACGCGATCCACGCGCACGAGACGGCGTTGGTCGCCGCCGCCCGCGAAGGGCTGGGGCGGATCAACTCGGTCACGCTGTTCGGGCCGGAGGATTCCGCCGGCATCGTCAGCTTTGCGTTTCAGGGGGTGCATCCGCACGACATCGGCACCATCTTGGACGAGGAACGCGTGGCGATCCGCGCCGGCCACCATTGCGCACAGCCGCTGATGGACCGGCTCGGCGTGCCGGCGACCGCGCGCGCGAGCTTCGGCGTCTATAATTCGGCCGCCGACGTGGATGCGCTGGTGCGCGGACTGGAACGAGTGAGCAGGATCTTCGGGTAATGGACGAGACACGCAGGATCGCGGTGGAAGAAGTCGACACGGTGGACGCGCCGCGCAAGGCGCGCGTGGACGAGGTGGTCGATGCGGCAGCGGAGCCGCGCCGCCGCGACTATCTGGAAGGCTTCCTGGCGCAGAAGCCGGAGCCGGTGTCGGCCGGCGAGCCGGGCGGCGAAATCTACGACGGCGTCATCGCGGCGCTGAAGGAGATCTACGACCCCGAGATCCCGGTCAATCTCTATGACCTGGGGCTGATCTACGGCGTCGACGTGACCGAGGGTGGCCATGTCGCGGTTACCATGACGCTGACGACGCCGCACTGCCCGGTCGCGGAATCGATGCCGGGCGAAGTCGAGTTGCGCGTCGGCGCGGTGCCGGGCGTCGCCACGGCCGAGGTGAACCTGGTGTGGGATCCGCCCTGGGACCCGCAGAAGATGTCCGACGAGGCCAAGCTCGAACTCGGCATGTTGTAAGGGAGGAACGAGACATGGCCACCACCCTTCGCCCCCGTCCCGCCGCGCTGACGCTGACCCCGTCGGCCGAGCAGCGCATCGCCGACCTGATGGCCAAGGCGCCCGAGGGCGCGATCGGCGTCAAGCTCTCGACGCCGCGCCGCGGCTGTTCGGGCCTCGCCTACTCCGTCGACTATGTCATCGAGGCCAAGCCGTTCGACGAGCGCATCGATACGCCCAGCGGCACGCTGTTCGTGGACGGCGGCTCGATCCTGTACCTGGTCGGCTCGACCATGGACTGGGTGGAGGACGATTTCACCGCCGGCTTCGTGTTCAACAACCCCAACGCCAAGGGCGCCTGCGGCTGCGGGGAGAGCTTCACGGTTTGAGGGATTGCGCTGCTGACTCTCGCGATCCTGGTTCTTTCACCGCTGGCGGGGAGCCGCTGACGGTGCCGAGCCAGAACACCCCGTCGTAATCGGGGTTCGGATCTGCTCCTGGAAGGGCGCCCAGCGCGATGAACGGCTTCCGCCGGAGGTTGGCGTGCCCGCTGATGGGATGAGCGGCGCATTCCAGGTCCTCGGAGGTGATCCGCTTGTCCGGCCCAGGGATCATGCCTGGCTTCAATTGGCAGTTCCACGCCGTGCCTCCGGCTGTTTCCATGTGCAGCGAGACGACGGCCGGCGGTGAACCAAGGCGCATCGCCATCGTTTCGAACATCGCGCCAGAATGTTGAACAACGCGCTTTTTCGCGTGAAGACTTCCGACCAGCACCAGAACGTGGTCGTACGGCCGTGCAGCAGCCGCGACGCGGATGTTTTCAGCCTGTGCCGCCTCGTGCGGCCCCTGGCCGGGCAGATGCGCGAGACGGCGGCCTTGAGCCTCGTCCTTGGTGCCGTTGAACGCGACGATGTCGATCGACCGACCACTTTGAGCCAGTTGGTGAAGTTGTTCGAGCAGGATCAGCATCGCCTCACTAGCGACGCCGTCGCTGCGACCTGCCCAGCCCGCGCGTTTCATGGCCTCGGAGAATTGCGCGGCTGGAAGGCGCCAAGCCGCTTGAAAGGCAGCATCGTCCGTGGAGGAATGTTCGACCGCAACCAGAATGCGCTTACCTCTTACGGCCAATGCACACGCGACGTCCCCGACAAAGGCGGGCGCCTGCTGGGTTCCATGCGTTTCGCCGAAGATCACGAAGCGGGGATTCCGCGCTGCTACAGCATTCCAGCCCTCTGGCAGCGGACAGGCCTCTCTCCCGTCCAGACGGATTGCACGCGCGCGATGATCATCGAACGAGCCTGCAAGAGCCCAAGCCGATGTGCCGGCGAACTGTGCCACTAGACAGAGACACGCCACGGCCGTGATCTTCATCCAACCGCTCCCCACCTACACCGCAAGTCCATTCGACCGCACGAACGGCAACTGGTCGCGTAGGATAACAGCTTTCCTACAGCAGCGCCGTCGATTTCATAATAATCGTAACGCTGCGTCCCGCCTTAGGACGATGTAGGTACGCTCAGGAGTGAAAAGTGCCCGGGTGCAGCAGGCCGGTGAGGCAGAGATCTTCGGCAACAGGCGTATGAATCAACTCAGCCGCTGCAGCCGCTCCGTTACCACCGGCGCGATGCGCGTGACCATCTGTTGCACGCCCTTGGCGTTCGGGTGCACCCGATCGGCCTGCATCAGCGCAGGGTTGCCGATCACGCCGTTCAGCACGAACGGGTAGAGCACCGCGTCATATTCCTCGGCGAGCTCGGGGAAGATGCGGTTGAACGCGCCTGCATAGTCCGCCCCCAAATTCGGCGGCGCCATCATGCCGGTGAGCACGACGGGGATCTTGCGGCGCTTCAGCTCGTCCAGCATCACCTTCAGGTTTTCGCGGGTGGTGGCCGGCGGGATCTGGCGCAGCACGTCGTTGCCGCCCAGGCCCAGCACCACCAGATCCGGCGTGCGCTTCAGATTGTCGAGCGAGAAGGCGAGCCGCTGGCGACCGGCCGCGGTCGTGTCGCCGGACACGCCCGCGTTCACCACCGTGGCGTTGATGCCGGCGCCGCGGAGCGCCGTCTGCAATCCGTCCGGGAAGCTCTGTCCCCGCGCCAGGCCGTAGCCTGCATAGAGGCTGTCGCCGAACGCCAGCACCAGCCGCTCCGGCCCCTGGGGCACGCTCGCCGCGGGTGCCGCGGCCGCCTGTGCGCCGTTCACCGGCACGTTCGCCTGTTCGGCCGGAACCTCTTGCGCCCCTCGATCATCGCAGCCTGCGAGCAGCAAGGCTTGGAGAAGCAGCGTACCCGCTCCATAACGAAAGCTACCATCCTCCAATGCGATCCTCCGACATGCCCGAAACGAACCACGGCGATATGGTGATCGCCGCGCGTGATGTCACCTTGACCCTCGGCAACGGCGACGCCGCCACGCCGATCCTGCGCGGGATCACCCTTTCGGTGGCGCGTGGCACCAGCCTGGCGCTGCTGGGCGCATCGGGCTCGGGCAAGTCGTCGCTGATGGCGGTGCTTTCCGGACTGGAGCGGGCGACGGGGGGCAGCGTGCACGTGGCTGGCCTCGACTTCGGCGCGCTCGACGAGGATGCGCTGGCAAGGGCGCGGCGGGGACGGATCGGCATCGTGCTCCAGGCATTCCACCTGCTGCCCACCATGACCGCGCTCGAGAATGTCGCCGTGCCGATGGAACTGGCCGGCGACACGGATGCGTTCGCACGCGCCGAGGCGGAACTGCAGGCGGTCGGGCTTGGCCATCGCCTCAACCATTATCCCGCGCAGCTTTCGGGTGGCGAGCAGCAGCGCGTCGCCATCGCCCGCGCGCTCGCCGGACGTCCGGAGATCGTGTTCGCGGACGAGCCGACCGGCAACCTCGACGCCGCGACGGGCGCTGCGATCATGGACCTGTTGTTCGAGCGGCGCGCCGCCACCGGCGCCACGCTGGTCGTCATCACCCATGACCCGGCGCTTGCCGAGCGCTGCGACCGCATCGTCTCCCTGGCAGACGGCCGGATCGTGCGGGACGAGACCAAGTGAACGAGTGGCGGCTGGCCTGGCGGCTCGCACGGCGGGAACTGCACGGGCGGTTCCGCGGCTTGCGGCTGCTGCTGGTGTGCATGTTCCTGGGCGTTGGGGCACTGGCGGCGATCGGCAGCCTGTCGGCGGCGATCGACGGCGAGCTCAAGGCGCGCGGCGCGGCGATCCTGGGCGGCGACGTCGAGTTCGCCACCTCGCAACGTGCTGCGACCGAGGCGGAGCGCGCAGCCTTTGCCCGGCTCGGCAGGGTCTCCGAGACGACGGGCATGCAGGCGATGGCGGTGCGGGAAGGCGGTGCCGAGAGCCCCCAGACGGTGCCGGTCACGCTCAAGGCGGTGGATCGCAGCTACCCGCTCTACGGCAACCTGCGCCTTGCCGACGGCAGCATCGCTCATCCCGCCGATCCGACGCGCGTCTGGATCGCCCCCGGCCTTGCAGAGCGGTTGCGCGTCGGCGTGGGGCAGCAGCTTCGCCTGGGAAGCGCGCGCTTCACCATCACCGGCATCATCGCCGACGAGCCCGACCGGCTGGGGGAGGGGTTCACCCTCGGCCCCGTCGCGATCGTCTCGCTGGAGGGTGTCGCCCGCACCGGCCTGATCCAGCCGGGCAGCCTCTACGAGACCAAGTACCGGATCGCGCTCCCCGCCGATCGCGCGCCGGCCGCGGCGGCAGAGGCGGTCAAGGCAGCCTTCCCCGATGGCGGATGGGAGGCGAAGACCCGCGACCGCGCATCACCGGGCGCCGCGCGCTTCCTGGACCGCATGGGCCAGTTCCTGGTGCTGGTGGGACTTGCCGCGCTGGCCATCGCCGGGATCGGCGTCGGCAATGGCGTGGGCTCCTATCTGGCCACCCGCCGCGGCAGCATCGCCGCGTTGAAGGTGCTGGGCGCGACCTCGGGCGGCATCGCGCGCGTCTACCTGCTTCAGGTCGCGGTGGTCGCCGGCGTCGGCATCCTGCTGGGGCTGGTGGCGGGCATCGCCGCCGTGCCGCTGATCCTGTGGGTGGCGGGCGACGTGCTGCCGGTGGCACCGGAGTTTGCGATCCATCCGGCACCGCTGGCGCTCGCCGCCGGCTATGGCCTGCTGACCGCGCTCGCCTTCACCGCGCCGCCGCTGGTTCGGGCAGGCGCCGTGCCCGCCGCGGGCCTGCTGCGCGGCAGCCTCGATCTGCGGCGCGCGCCCTGGCGGCGGGTGCTGCCGTGGACGGGCGGGGCGGGGCTCCTGGTGGTCGCGATCGCGGTCGCCACTGCCGAGCAGCCGTGGTTCACCGCCAGCTTCCTCGCCACCATCGCCGGCACGCTGCTGCTGCTCGCGGCCTTCGGCTGGGGCGTGCGCTGGCTCGCGGCGCGCTTGCCGCGTCCTCGTGGCCCGCTGCTGCGACTGGCGCTCACCGGGCTCCACCGGCCAGGCGCGCGTACGGTTACGCTGGTGGTGGCGCTTGGGCTCGGCCTCACGCTGTTCGTGCTGCTGGCCGCGATCCGCACCAGCATCGACGCCAACATCCGCGAGACCATCCCGCAAAAGGCGCCGGCGCTGTTCGCGCTCGACGTGCCCCGCGACCAGGTCGATCTGTTCCGCCGCACGGTCACCGGCGTTGCGCCCCAGGCAGAGCTGCGGATGGTCCCGCTGATGCGCGGCACGATCACCGCTTATGCCGGGACGCGCGTCGCCGACCTCGAGACGCTGCCGGAAGGTGCCTGGGCGCTTCGGGGCGAGCGTGGCCTCACCTATTCGGAGACGCTTCCGGAGGGCAACGAACTGGTGGAGGGCAAATGGTGGCCGGCCGGCTATGCCGGCCCGCCGCTGGTGTCGCTCGACGTCGATCTCGCGCGGGCCCTGGACCTCAAGATCGGCGACCCGATCCGCTATTCGGTGCTCGGCGTCGAGCGGGAGGCGCGCGTCGCCTCCTTCCGCCGCATCCACTGGGACAGCCTCGGCTTCAACTTCGTGATGGTGTTCAGCCCCAACGCCATCTCCGACGTGCCGCACAACCTGGCCGCCACGATCGACCTGGCGAAGGGGCAGGAGGGCGCGGTCACTCGCGCACTGCTGCCGCGCTTCCCCTCCGTCTCCGTGGTGGAGGTGCGCGGCGTCGTGGAGCAGGTGCGCACGATCGTCAGCCAGATGGCGACCGCCATCGCCGCCGCTGCCTCCGTCGCGATTCTTGCGGGCATCGCCGTGCTGATCGGCGCGATCGCCGCGGCGCGGGAGGCGCGCACCTATGACGGCGTGATCCTGAAGACGCTGGGCGCCACGCGGGCGCAGGTGCTGGCGGTGCAGGCGCTCGAATATGCGTTGCTGAGTGCTGCCATCGCGGCCCTGGCGCTGGCGCTCGGGCTGATGGGCGCCTGGTACGTCGTGGTGGAGGTGTTCGCGTTCGGATGGCTGCCGGACTATCCGGCGGTATTGGGAACGCTTGCGGTCGGGGCGGGGGTGACGCTGGTCATCGGCATCCTGGGCGCGCTTCCGATCCTGGGCATTCGTCCGGCACGCGCCTTGCGTCAGCTCTAGCCGTGGGCGCTAAGTTGCTTATATGACGGGAATTATGAAAGCCGCGCTTTGCTGTTCCGGACGGGGTCGTCCCCGCGAATTCGATGTCGAGGAAGCCTTGGCCGCCGCGCTGCGGGTGTTCTGGAGCAAGGGCTATGAGGGCGCTTCGCTGTCCGACCTGACGGAGGCGATGGGGATCACGCGCCCGAGCCTCTATGCCGCCTTCGGCAACAAGGAGTCGCTGTTCCGCAAGGCGCTCGACCTCTACGAGCGCGAAAAGCTCAGCTATATCAGCGTCGCGCTGGAAGCGCCGACCGCCCGCGAAGTCGCCGAGCGGCTGTTGCGCGGCGCGGTGGAAAGCCATGCGAGCACCTCCGGGCCGCGCGGCTGCCTGGGCGTGATCAGCTCGGTCGCCTGCGGAGCGGACGCGGAGTCGATCCGCGAGGAGGTCCTGAAGCGACGCGCCTCTTCGCAGGCCGCGCTGGTCGCCCGTTTCGAGCGCGCCAAGGCAGAGGGGGACCTGCCCGCGCACGTCGATCCGCAGGGTCTCACCGCGTACCTAGTGGCCATTCTCCAGGGCATGACGGTGCAGGCGGGCGCGGGTGCCAGCAGCGAGGCGTTGAACGCGTTGGTGGATACCAGCCTGGCGATGTGGCCGAGCGCCTGAACGCTGGGTTTCGCTAAAAACTACCAATGAGTACAAATATCCCGTTGACGGCTCGAATTGTCTTCTGTACCGGTCAGTAGGTATTGAGGGCACGACGACGGCACCGCCGCTGACCTGCCCACCCAAACGGAGGGAAGGCCAATGGCGTATCTGACATTCAGCGAGTTGGGCGGCGCTGCCGCTGCGAAGGCGGCGGCGGCTCCCATCGTGCCGCAGGCCGATCCGGTGCCGGTCCAGGCCGGGCTGTCGCCGCTCGAATGGTCGGTCGTGGCGATCGCCCGCAACGAACGCCTGGGAAGCCTCCGTCAGCCCGGCCCGATCCTGACGGCACTGGGGTCGCTGTTCGGCGCCCGCCCGCGCCTGCCGCTCGCCGATCCCAAGCTGGAGGCGCTGCGCCGCCTGTCGGTGCTTGCCTGGCATCGCGGCGACAACCTGCCCAAGTCCGAGATCGCCCGCTTCTTCTCCGCAGGGTTCAGCACGCATCAGTTCGAGACGCTTTTGACCAGCATCGGCCGCGGCCGGCTGGCGAGCACGCGCACCCGCGCCGCCTGAGACGCGCACGACTTCCGTTCCCTCCCGACCAGTCCCCCTTGGGCGGTCCGTCTTCCGGCGAGCCGCCCGATTTTTATGCAGGCAGAGCGCTCCCACCCGGGGTGGCGGAAGATGAACGATGCGGTCGCGGTTGCGACAATCGGCGACACAAAAGCGGTATTGCTGACACGATCCAGCGACGGCGCGGCCCCAGATTGCTTCTCGACCGAACGAAGGTCGGACTTGAGGAGTGAAGCCATGAAGAAGATCGCACTGCTGATCGCGGGCCTGGGGATCGCCGCGACCGCGCTGCCCACCGCCGCGAGCGCGGCGCCGTGGCAGAACATCAACCAGCGCCAGGCAACCGTCGAGCAGCGCATCGACCAGGGTGTGCGCAGCGGCCGCCTCGATCGCCGCGAGGCTACCCGCCTCCGCGCCGAGTACCGCCAGATCGCGCAGCTCGAGAACCGCTATCGCCGCAGCGGCGGTGGCCTCTCGGTGGGCGAGCGGCGTGACCTCGACCAGCGGCTCGACCGGCTGATGGCACGCACCAAGTATCAGAAGCATGATCGCCAGGGGTATCACGGCCCCCGCCGCTGAGCCCGATGATCACGAACCAGGACGCCTCGCCGGCAACGGCGGGGCGTCGTTCGTTTCAGCGCAACGGCTTGCCCGAGTCCTTCCACCGGTCGAGCACTGTCGATTCCGGCAGCTTGTCGTCGGCCGCGGGTGGCGCCGGGGCGGGCGCGGGGCGCACTTCGGGCGCATCGGTACCCGGTTGCAGCGTCGGGGGCGGAGGTGCGCCCGCAGCGGTTTGCGGAAGCGGGAGCGGGTCGAGCGGCGAGGGCAGGTGCGGCCCCGGCGGGGGCTCGCGCCCGGAATAGCGATCGCTGAACGCATCGGCCGTGCCCCACCACCCCTTCCAGCGGTGAAAGAAATGCGCCCCGAACGCGCCCGTCATCACCAGCGAGCGGTTCCACGCCGGGGTGACCGCATAGGTGTGATAGTGGGTGGCGAGCCCCACCGGCGCGAACACCGCGCCGCTCAGCGCCTGTGCCGCGACGCGCCGCGCGCGTGCCCAGGCGGCGGGGACGCGCTGCCGGGCCATGGCGCCGTCGCAGGCGAAGCTGAACTGGCAGCCGCGCCGCTCCGAACCCTGGTAGACCACGCCGCATACGGTGGCGGGAAAGGCGGGATGGCGCACGCGATTGAGCACCACCTGCGCCACCGCGCGTTGCCCGTCGTCGGGCTCGTTCGCCGCCTCGTAATAGATCGCTGCCGTGAGGCATTCGAGCGCGCGCGCCTGGTCGAGCACGCTGCCGCGCGCGCGAAAGGGCCGGGCGGGCACGATCGACCCATCTCCCTCTAGCGCGGCGAGCGCGGGGATTGGGAGGTCCGGCAGCGGCGCGGTGCCGGTGGTCCCCGCCTGTGGCGCGGCGAGCGCGCCGGAGAAGGGCGGCGCCTCCGCCTGCGCCGTGCTGCGCGGGGGCAGGGCCATGCGGCGGGCGGCGGCGCGCTGCTGCTGGTCGAGCGCGATGCGCCCGGCATGCAGCGAGAAGGCCAGGGCGGCCGCGGCGACCGCGGTCACCGCGACCTGCCGCCTGCCAATCCGTCCCAGGCGCCGCACCGTCACTCCCTGGCCCGTGCCCCGATCAGCGCGTCAGCTTCGGCGTGTCGAGGTCGAGCGCGCTGGCCTGGATGACCTCGGCCTGCGGGTAGCGCGGGCGAAGCGTTTCCGCGAACTGCTTGGCATCACCGACCACGACGATGCTCGCGCCGGCCGGATCGAGCACCTGGGCCGCCACCTGCTGCACCGCCTGCGCATCGACGCCCTCGATCTCGGCGAGCGCCTGATCGATCGCGTTCACCGGCTGGCCCGCCAGTACATAGGCGCCGAGCTTGCCCGCCAGGCCGCCGCGCGTCTCGACATCGCGGCTGAAGCCGCCCGACAGCACCGCCTTGCGCGTCGCGAGTTCGGCGGCAGGCACCGGATCGCGGCCGATGCGGCGCAGCTCCGCGACGATCAGGTCCACCACCTCGGGCGCGGACTCGTTCTTGGTCTGCACGGTCGCGCTGAACGGACCCACGCCACGGTCGCCGGCAAGAGCGCTGCGTGCCCCGTAGGAAAGCCCACGCTTGATTCGGATTTCCTGGTTGAGCCGCGACGAGAAGCCGCCGCCCAGCACCGTGCTCGCAAGCCGCGCGGCCGGGAAGCGCGGATCGCCGCGCGACAGCGCCGCACGCGACACCACCACCGCCGCCTGCCCGCTGCCGGGCAGGTCGACCACGACGACGCGGGGCTTCGCTGGAAGCGCGGGCTCCGTCGGTGCCGCGGCGCTGGCGCCGCTTGCCTGCCAGTCGCCGAACAGCTGCTCGGCCATGGCCTGCGCCTTGGCGGGCGTGATGTCGCCGACCAGGATCAGCGTCGCGCGATCCGGGCGCCAGGCTTCGCCATGGGAGGCGACGATCTGCTCGCGGGTCACGCCGCGATAGCTGGTTTCGGTCCCCACCTTGCCATAGCGGCTGTCGCCGAACACCGCGCGCGCCGCGACCTTGCCGGCGAGCGAACCGGGATCCGACTGCTCGATCTGGAGCGCATCGATCCACTGGGTGCGGACCCGCTCGATCTCCTTGGGATCATACGCGGGATTACGGACCACATCGGCCAGAATGCCCATCGCCGGAGCGAGCCCGTTGGTGCCCACCAGCAGCGAGACGCTCGCGCCGTCGTCCTCTGCGTCCGTGTCGAGCGATGCGCCCAGCGCCTCCACCTCCGCCGCGATCTGCGTGGCGGAGCGGGTGCGGGTGCCTTCGGTCAGCAGCTCGGTCGCGAACCAGCTGGGCTCCGGCCGGCGCGTCGGCGCGGAGAGCTCGCGCGTGTCGACCACCATCGTTGCGGCGACCAGCGGCAGGCCGGGCTTGGGTACGGTCACGAGCCGCAGCCCGTTTGCGAGCCGCGTCTCCGTGCGTGCGGGAAGCGCCGCGGTCGCGACAGGACCGGGCTGGGGCAGCGGCTTGCGCTCGCCATCCGATGCGACCTGATGCACCGCCACGCCCGCGGGGATGGTCAGCGCACGGGTCTCGACGGTCGGGGCGATGCGGATCGAGTCGTCTGGGGCTGCACCCTCGGCCTGCAACAGATATTGCAGAACCGCCACCTGGTTCTCGCCCAGATAGCGGCGGGCGACGCGCTGGACCGCGGCGGCATCGACCTTGGCAATCGCGGCGAGCTGGCGGTCGGCGGCGCGGGGATCGCCGTTGACGATCACGCTGTTGGCGAGCGTGAAGGCGCGGCCTTCGGCGGTTTCGCGCCGGGCGAGTGCGGCGGCCAGGATCTCGTTCTTGGCCTCCGCTAGCTCGGCGGCGGTGATCGGCGCGTCGCGCAGCCGTGCCACTTCCCGCTTCAGCCCGGCTTCGACCGCGCCGATGTCCTTGCCCCCGGCGGCGATCGCATAGGCCGCGAGCACGCCGGTATCCTTCTTGCTGTCCAGATAGGTCTCGGCCGACTGGGCGAGCTGATCGCGATAGACCAGCGCCTGGTACAGCCGCGAGTTGCGCCCGGTCGAAAGCACCGCGTTCAGCACCGCGAGTGCGGCCTGGTCCGGGTGGTTGTCGGGCGGCACCTGGTAGCTCAGCACCACCGCCGGAAGGGGCGTGTTCTCGGCATGGACGACGTGCCGCGTGGCCGCGGTGCGCGGCGGCTCCTTCACCGCCACGCGCGGGATCGGCCGGTTCGGCTTGGCGACGGGCGCGAAATACTGGTCCACCCAGCGGGCGAGCTCGGCGGGGTCGAAGTTGCCCGCCACCACCAGCACCGCATTGTCCGGCCGGTAATAGGTCGCGTGGAACGCGCGGATGTCGTCGATCGTGGCCGCGTCCAGATCCTCGATGCTGCCGATCCCGGGTCGCGCATAGGGATGGCGGGTGTAGGAGATCATCGGCAGGTAAAAGCCGAACAGCTTGCCATAGGGCTGCGCGAACACGCGGCTGCGCAGCTCCTCCTTCACCACGCCGCGTTCGGAGGCGAAGCTGGTCGGCTCCACCACCAGCGTCGCCATGCGATCGGCCTCTGCGAACAGCAGCCGCTCCAGGTGATTGGCCGGAACGACCTCGAAGTAGTTGGTGTAGTCGTCGGCCGTCGAAGCGTTGTTGTAGCCGCCCACGTCCTCGGTCAGCCGGTCGAACGCCTCGGACGGCAGGTTGCGCGTCTGCTTGAACATCAGATGCTCGAACATGTGCGCAAAGCCCGATCGCCCGCGCGGATCGTCCTTCGAGCCGACGTCGTACCAGACCTGCACCGCGACATTGGCGGTGGAGGTGTCGCGGATCGCATAGACCTTCAGCCCGTTCGCCAGCGTCCGCTCGGTATAGGCGAGCGGCGCGACCGGGGCCGGCGCCGGTGGCTTGGCGGTCGATGCGGCGGGCGCGTGCTGCCGTGCGGCGGCGGTTGCGGGAACAAGTGCAGTGGCGAGCAGCAGCGCCGCGCGGAAAGGGTGCATCGATCAGCCTTGTGGTGCGCGGGTCAGCGCTTCGTACGGGAGCGGTTTGCGTAGAGCAGCGCAGCGGTGAGCGCAGCCGAGCCGATGCCGACGCCGATGCTGATCGGAACGGCGGGCCAGCGCTTGGGCCGCTCGATATCGGCGGTTTCGGCCGCGGCTTCGCGCACGCGCTTGGCGTCCTTGCAGGCGGCCTCGACTTCGTTGATCGGGTGCGTGTCGGTCATTGCTCTTCTCCGAGTACGATCATCCGCGACTGGAATAGCGCGTCCGGAAGTCGTTGGCGAACATGGATAAGCTGCCCGCCGCAATTGCCGCGCGCAGATCCGCCATCAGCCGCTGGTAGAACCACAAGTTATGTTCGGTCATCAGCATCGCCCCCAGGATCTCGCCCGCGCGGACCAGATGATGAATGTAGGCGCGGCTCCACCCGGTGCAGCTGGGGCAGGGGCATTCGGGATCGAGCGGCCCGGTGTCCTCGGCAAAGCGCGCGTTGCGGATGTTGATCGGGCCGGTGCGGGTGAACGCCTGGCCGGTGCGACCCGAACGGGTGGGCAGCACGCAGTCGAACATGTCGACCCCGCGCTCGACCGCGCCGACGATGTCGTCGGGCTTGCCGACGCCCATCAGGTAGCGGGGCTTGGCGGGATCGAGCTGTCCGGGGGCGTAGTCGAGCACGCCGAACATCGCCTCCTGGCCCTCGCCGACCGCGAGGCCGCCGATCGCATAGCCGTCGAAGCCGATGTCCTTCAGCGCATCGGCCGACTCGCGGCGCAACTCCTGATCGAGCGCGCCCTGTTGGATGCCGAACAGCGCCGCACCCTCGGCGTGGGCGCCGCCCGAATCGAAGCCGTCGCGGCTGCGCTTCGCCCAGCGCATCGAGCGCTCCATCGCGCGCGCCTGGACGTCGCGGGTGGCGGTGGTCGGCACCAGCTCATCGAACGCCATGACGATGTCGGACCCGAGCAGCCGCTGGATCTCCATCGAGCGTTCGGGGCTGAGCAGGTGGCGCGAGCCGTCGAGGTGGCTCTTGAATTCGACGCCGTCTTCGGAGCGCTTGGTGAGCTCGGACAGGCTCATCACCTGATAGCCGCCGCTGTCGGTCAGGATCGGCCGGTCCCAGCCCATGAAGCCGTGGAGGCCGCCCAGCCGGTGCACGCGCTCGGCGCCCGGGCGCAGCATCAGGTGATAGGTGTTGCCGAGCAGGATGTCGGCGCCCGAGGCGCGCACGTCGGCGGGTTTCACGGCCTTGACGGTGGCGGCGGTGCCGACCGGCATGAAGGCGGGGGTGCGGATGGTGCCGCGGCGCATCGCGATCTCGCCGGTGCGGGCGCGGCCGTCGGTCGCGTGGATGGTGAAGTCGAAACGAGGGGACATGCCCGCCTGATGCCGCCGCGCGCCGCCGCTGTCGAGCCGCGATCACGCTTGGTGCGCCGGGAGCGTCGGCCGTTCCGGTGCGTTTCGACGCGTGAGGAAGAGGAGCATGCCATGGCCGAACAACCCCTGTCGCCCGGTGATGACGCCGCACCCGGTACGCCCGGCACCGGCGAGAACCTCTGCCCGCGCTGCAGCGGCAGCGGGCGGATCGACGGCGCCGAATGCCCGGAGTGCGAGGGCACCGGCAAGGTGATCGAGGGGATCGGCGGCGGGTGAGGGGCCTTTCGGCAGCGCGAATGGATGCCGACCTTAGCTGGCATGAGGAAGAAGGGGCGGCGCGGCTGCGTTCATCACCAACGCCGCTCCCCACCCGTTCGCCTCGAGTAGCCGTCGAGCTTGTCGAGACGGCGTATCGGGAGGTCGGCCGTTGTGGCTCTCTCGATACGGGCTCTCGACAGGCTCGATCCCTACTCGAGACAAACGGGTAGCTGTATGTCGATCCGGTCTGGAGGGTAGCCTCACTCCAGCCCGATGATCGCGATCTGCCGTCCGTAATCGGGCTCGCCGCGATGGGTCGCGCGGCGGTAGCTGAAGAACCGTTCCGGATCGGCATAGGTGTCGAGCCCCAGCGCCTCGATCCGGCGCACGCCGGCGCTTGCGAGCCGGTGGACGACATAGGCCTCCAGGTCGAATTGGGCGTGGCCTTCTCGCGTGTCGGTGAAGAAGCGTTCGTTCTCCGGATCGGCTTCGGCGAAGCGGCGAACGAAGTCGGCATCCACCTCATAGCTGGCGCGCGCGATGCAGGGACCGACTGCAGCAGCGATCCGCTCCCGCCTGGCGCCCAGCTGTTCCATCGCAGCGAGCGTCGAGTCGGTGACACCGCCGATCGCGCCCTTCCAACCCGCATGCGCAGCCCCGACGACGCCCGCTTTACGGTCGGCGAGCAGCACCGGCGCGCAGTCGGCAGTGAGAATGCCGAGGGCGAGGCCCGGCCGGTCCGTCACCAGCGCGTCGGCGTGCGGGCGCAGGGCTTGCTCGAACGGCTGCGTCACCACGACCGCGTCGGCGGAATGGACCTGGAACAGCGTCACCAGCTGCGCTCCCGGCAGCACGGCCTCGGTTGCGCGGCGACGGTTCTCCGCCACCACTTCGGCGGTGTCTTCGGAGCCCAGCCCGACGTTCAGCCCGGCATGGATGCCGCTCGACACGCCACCGCGGCGGCCGAGGAAGCCGTGCGGCACGCCTGCCAGCGTGGCGGCGCGGATCACTTCGGGATTGCTCACAGGTCCAGGCTCCAGATGCGGTCGTCGTCGACCTGCTCGCCGACAACGAATTCATATCGCCCGACCTCGACGAAGCCGTAGCGCGCGTAGAAGCGCTGCGCGCGATGGTTGTCGACATAGACGCTCAGCACCAGCCGGTCGGCACCCTGGGCGCGGGCGGTGGCGAGCGCCCAGTCCATCAGCGCTGGCGCCACGCCTTCCCCCTGCCAGGGACCCAGGACGTAGAGCTGGTGCAGCTCTACGGTCCGCGCTCCCCAGTCGCCCGGGAACACCACCGGGCCGAGCTTGGCGAAGCCGGCGATCGCGCCGCCTTCCGCCTCGGCCAGCCGCACCTTGTAGGCCGGATCGGACAGGTGCGAGGGCAGGCCGTTCTCGCCGAAGGTGCTGTCGAGGAATGCCGCGAGGTCCGACGCGCGGTAGAGCGTGCCGAAGGTGTCGCAGTAGCAGCGCTTCGCCATCTCCGACAGCGCCGGCCCGTCCGCCGGCACGGCGTCGCGCAGGATCATGCGAACCCCGCCGGCGCCGGCCAGTCGGGCGCGGTGACGGCGATCGCCTTGAACAGCTCGCCCATCTTGTCGGGCGCGACCAGCCGCTGGCGATCGTCGGCGATCTGCTGCGCGCGCTCCGGGCTGGCGAGGGCGAGCGTCGCCACCCGCGCGTCGATGCCGAGCGCGGTCAGCCAGAAGCCCTGTTCGAGCGGGCCATAGCCCTTGGCGTCCTCGACCCGTGCGGCCTCCAGCAATGTCCCGAAGTCGACATGGGCGGTGAGGTCCACCTCGCCAGGCGTGTCGAACGGATTGGCGAATTGATGCTCGCGCACCGCCTGCAGCGAGTCGCCGATCGCGGGTCCCGTGTAGCCATAGTCGATCACCAGCGCGGTGCCGCCCTGCGCCACCAGCCGCTTGGCGAGCTGGCGCATCACCGCGACGGCGGCGGGCGCGGTTTCCAGGATCGAGCCCGGGGGTGCGTCGCGCAGCCCTTCCGGCACGATCGGGTCGAAGCCGGTGGTGCCGGCGATCGGCAGGAACAGCGTGTCCTGGCAGGCGACCAGCCGCTCGCGCCAGCCTTCCGCGGTCTTGATGAGTTGCCGGATGGGAAGGGCGTCGAAGAACTCGTTTGCCACCACCAGCAACGCGCCGTCGTCGGGAACCCCGACCAGGTCGACGTGCCATTCGGCGTCGGGCACGCGCTCCTTCTGCGCGGCGCGCAGCGTGGCGCTCGTCTCGATGAAGTGCACCTGCGGCTTGAGCCCTGCGCTCGCCATCGCCCGCAGCGCGTCGGCCGCGAGCGTTCCCCGGCCCGGCCCGAGCTCGACATAGCGGGCCGGCGGCCGCCCGGCGCGGTGCCAGGCGTCGGCAAGCGCCAGCCCCACCAGTTCGCCGAACATCTGGCTGACCTCGGGCGCGGTCGTGAAGTCGCCGCGCGCGCCCAGCGGGTCGCGGCTGTTGTAATAATGGGCGTTGGCCGCGCCCATGAACTGCGACAGCGGGATCGGCCCGCCGAGCGTAATCGCGCGGGCGAGCCGGTCGGGGAGCGACCCCTCGCTCAAGCCACGCTCTCCGACCCCGCGATCGGCTCGATCCGCTGGCGGCGGCGATTGGCCGTCACGATCAGGTAGATGCCGCCCGCGATCATCGGCAGCGTCAGCCACTGGCCCATGTGCAGCCCGGTCTGCCGCGCGAATTCCATCAGCTGCTCGTCGGCCTCGCGGAAGAACTCGACGAAGAAGCGGCTGAGGCCGTAGCCGAGCAGGAACCAGCCGACGAGCTTGCCGGGTTGGTAGCGGGCGTTGGTGCGCCAGAAGAGGAACCAGAGGAGGGCACCGAGGAGGATGCCCTCAAGGCCGGCCTCATAGAGCTGGCTGGGATGGCGCGCCGGATCGAGGCCGCCGGCGACGGTGTTCGGAAACACGATGCCCCAGGGCACGTCGGTCGCCTTGCCCCACAGTTCGCCGTTCACGAAATTGGCGAGCCGGCCGAAGAACAGGCCGAAGGGTGCACAGCACGCGACATAGTCGTGGATGCGCAGCCAGTTGAGCTTGTGCTTGCGCGCCATCAGCAGGATGCCGATCGACGTGCCCACCACGCCGCCGTGGAACGACATGCCGCCGTCCCACAGGCGCAGGATCCGCCAAGGATCGGACCACATGTCCTCGCCATAGAACAGCACATAGCCGATGCGCCCGCCCAGGATGATGCCCAGCGTCGCATAGAAGACCATGTCGTCGGCATGGCGGCGCGCCATCGGGGCGCCCGGCTGCGCGAGCAGCTTCAGCAGGTACCACCAGCCGACCAGGATGCCGGCCAGATAGGCGAGCGAATACCATTTCAACGTGAAGAAGCCGAGGTCGAGCGCCACGGGATCGAGCCCCAGCTGGTCGAACCGGATGTGGCCGCCGGCGGCGGCAAGCGTCGAAAGGATCAAGTCGAAGGCTCCGGAAGTCTTTGCGCTGCTGGTACGCCGCTCGCCCCGAAAACCCAAGCGCGGAAGCGCAGGCCGGCTGGCGCCGGCTGTCGCCGGGCGATAGAGCGGCGGCCATGGCTTTGGATGCAGTGCCGCGCGCGGCCCCTTCGGCAACGGGATTGAGCCGGCGCAGGCTGCTGGTCGGCGGCGCGGCGGGGGTGGGGCTGGTGGTCGGCTGGGCGCTTTGGCCACGCGACCACGCCGTCAACCTGACGGCGGCCGAGGGGGAGACGATCTTCGGCCCCTGGATCAAGATCGGTGCGGACGGCCAGGTGACCGTCGCGGTGCCGCAGGCGGAACTGGGGCAGGGGGTGTTCACCGCGCTGCCGCAGATCGTTGCCGACGAGCTGGGCGCGGACTGGCGCACCGTCGCGGTCGAGCCGGCACCGATCAACCCGCTTTATGCCAACCGGCTCGCGGCATCGGTGCTGTTCGAGGACGCGCTGGGCGACCTGCCCGAACGGGTGCGCAGCCGCCACGCCGAGGCGCAGACGCTGATGCTCACCGCCGCGTCCACGTCCGTCCGCGCGTTCGAGGGCGAATTGCGCAGGGCCGGCGCCGCTGCCCGCATCCTGCTGTGCAAGGCGGCGGCGCGGCGCTGGGACGTGGACTGGCACAGCTGCGCCACGCTCGACGGTTTCGTAATCGCCGGCGGGCAGCGTGGGCGGTTCGGCGCGCTTGCGGCGGATGCGGCCGACGAGCGGCTGCCGAGCGGCGACCTGCCGCTGCGCACCGGCGAGGAGAAGCGGCTGACCGGAGAGTCGCTGCCCCGCCTCGACGCGCCCGCCAAGGTCGACGGCAGCGCCAATTTCGCGGGCGACATTCGTCTGCCCGGCATGGTGTTCGCGGCCATCCGCCAGGGGCCGATCGGCGACAGCCGGCTGGTACGCGTGGACCGTGCGGCCGCCGATCGCGTGCGCGGCGTCTCCGCGGTGGTGGAGAACCCGAACTGGGTCGCCGCCGTCGGAGAGACCTGGTGGGCCGCCAATGCTGCGCTCGATGCGCTCGCCCCCCGATTCGAGACGCGCAGCCGGCTGGTGGACAGCGAGTCGATCGAGGCCGCCCTCGATGCGGCCCTCGATGGGGAGGGCACCCGCATGACCCGCGCCGGCGATCTCGCCGCGACCTTCAAGGACGCACAGGTCGTCACCGCCGACTATCGCGTGGGGGCGGCGCTGCATGCCGCGATCGAGCCGACCACCGCCACCGCGGCCTGGCGGGACGGGCGGCTGACGCTGTGGATGCCCACCCAGGCGCCGGCGCTCGCACGCGCCGCGGCGGCGCGGACGCTCGGCATCGGCGAGGAGCGCGTCGTGCTGCACCCGACGATCGCCGGCGGCAGCTTCGGCGCGAACCTCGAGCATCAGGTCGCCGAGCAGGCGGCGCTGCTGGCCCGGCGCCTGGAAAAGCCCGTGCAGCTGACCTGGTCGCGCAGCGAAACCTGCCTCCACGATCGCTACCGTCCGCCGGCAGCCGCCCGCATGACGGCGCGGCTGGCAAAGGGGGGCGGGGTGGCCGGCTGGCTGTGCAAGATCGCGGCCCCCGCGGTCGGTCACGCGCTTGCCCAGCGCCTGCTTGTCGACGACACCACCGCCCGCGCGGCCATGCTGTTGCCGCAGGGCGGCGACACGCTGGCCGTGGAGGGGGCCGTGCCGGCCTATGCGATCCCCGCGCTCGCCGTGGACCACCACCCGGCCGAGATCGGCGTGCCGGTCGGCTACTGGCGCTCGGGTGCACACAGCTACACCGCCTTCTTCAACGAGTGCTTCATCGACGAGCTCGCCCATGTGGCAGGTATCGAGGCGCATTCCTTCCGCATCGCCATGCTCGGCGGCAACCCGCGACTGGCGCGGTGCCTCTCCACCGTCGCGACGCTCGGCGGATGGCAGGGCGGGATCCCCGGCAGCGGCCAGGGGCTCGCCTGCCACCAGATGCGCGGCTCCTTCATCGCGGTGATGGCGGAGGCGCGGATGGGCGCAGACCAGCGGGTGAAGGTCGATCGGCTGGTCGCGGCGGTGGATTGCGGGCGGCAGATCAACCCGGACCTCGTGCTCCAGCAGATCGAGGGCGGGCTGATGTTCGGAATGGCCGCGGCGCTCGGCGCCGCCACCGGCTTCACCGACAACCTCGCCGATGTGCGCGGTTTCGGAGCGATGAACCTGCCGCGGCTCGTCGACACGCCCGAGGTGTCGGTGGAACTGATCCGCAGCGATGCGGATCCGGGCGGGGTGAGCGAGCTCGCGGTGCCGCCGGTCGCACCCGCCATCGCCAACGCCGTGATGGCCGCAACCGGCGTTCGCCTCCGCCGCCTTCCGCTGCTACCGGAGGAAGAATGACGCCGCCCGCCGATCATCCCGCCATTCCCCAGCCCCGGGTCGGCGTCCTGCTGATCAATCTCGGCACGCCCGACGCGCCCGAGCCGCGGGCGGTCAAACGCTACCTGGGCGAGTTCCTGTCGGACCGGCGGGTGGTGGAACTGCCGGCGATCGCGTGGCAGCCGATCCTGCGCGGCATCATCCTGAACACCCGGCCGAAGAAATCCGCGCACGCCTATAGCCAGGTGTGGACGGAGAAAGGCTCGCCGCTCGCCGCCGTCACCCGCGCGCAGGCGGAGGGACTGAAGGACGCGTTCGGCCCCGAGGTGCTGGTCGACTGGGGCATGCGCTACGGCAATCCGGCGATCGGCGAGCGGCTGCGCGCGATGAAGGCCGCGGGGTGCGAGCGCATCCTGCTCGCGCCCCTCTACCCGCAATATTGCGCAGCAACGACCGCGACGGCCAACGACAAGGCGTTTGCCGCGCTCGCAGGGATGCGCTGGCAGCCGGCGATCCGCACCCTGCCGCCCTATCACGATCATCCCGCCTATATCGACGCGCTCGCACAGACGGTGCGGGAGGATCTGGCGAAGCTTTCCTTCACCCCCGACGCGATCGTCGCCAGCTTCCACGGCATGCCGCAGCGGACGCTGGAACTGGGCGATCCCTATCACTGCCACTGCCAGAAGACCGGCCGGCTCCTCTCGGATGCGCTGGGGACTGAACTGGTGGTCGCGTTCCAGTCGCGCTTCGGCCGGGCCAAGTGGCTGGGGCCGGCGACCGACGACACGCTGGCGGCGCTCGCCCAGGCCGGCAAGCGGCGGGTGGCGATCGTCGCTCCCGGCTTCTCGGCCGATTGCGTGGAGACGCTGGAGGAACTGGCGATCCGCGGACGCGAGACGTTCGAAGAGGCGGGCGGCACCGATTTCGCCTACCTCCCGTGCCTCAACGCCGAGCCTGTCGGCTTGCGGATGCTGCGCAGCATCCTTGCAGCGGAGCTTGCAGGCTGGCTGCCCGCCGCCTAGCCTGACGGGGAAGCGGGCGGCCTCTTTTTGGCGCCCGCAACTCGGATGGAGAGCAAGGTCATGGCACGGGTAGCGATTGTAACCGGTGGCACGCGCGGCATCGGCGAGGCGATCAGCCTGGCGCTCAAGGAAGCGGGCATGACCGTCGCCGCCAACTATGCCGGCAATGAGGAAAAAGCGAAGGCGTTCACCGAGCGTACCGGCATCTCCGCGTTCCGCTGGGACGTGAGCGACTATGACGCCTGCCAGCAGGGCGTCGCCGAGGTCGAGGCGGCGCTGGGGCCGGTCGACGTCGTCATCAACAACGCCGGCATCACCCGCGACGGCACCATCCTGAAGATGACGGCCCAGATGTGGGACGAGGTGATCCGCACCAATTTGGGCGGCTGCTTCAACATGGCGAAGGCGGTGTTCCCCGGCATGCGGGAGCGCAAATGGGGCCGCATCGTCAACATCGGCTCGATCAACGGCCAGGCCGGCCAGTACGGCCAGGTCAACTATGCGGCGGCGAAGTCGGGCATCCACGGCTTCACCAAGGCGCTGGCGCAGGAAGGGGCGCGCTTCGGCGTGACCGTAAACGCGATCGCGCCGGGCTATATCGATACCGAGATGGTGGCGGCGGTTCCGGCGGACGTGCTGGAAAAGATCGTCGCCAAGATCCCGGTCGGGCGCCTCGGCCAGGCGCATGAGATCGCGCGCGCGGTCGCCTTCCTCTGCGCCGAGGACGGCGGCTTCATCACCGGCTCGACGCTGTCGATCAACGGCGGCCAGCACATGTACTGATCCGGGGGCGGGCTTCCTCCCGCCCTTTTACGGCCAGAACGAAAAAGGGCCGGTCCATCGCTGGACCGGCCCCGGCTCCCGATGCGCTACAGGGGAGCGAAATCCGTTAGCGGCAGCGACGCGGGCTGTCCGAACGGTCGATCGCACGACCGGCAACCGCGCCGACTGCACCACCCAGCACCGTGCCGAGCAGGCGGTCTCCGCGACCCGCAACCTGGTTACCCAGCAGGCCGCCTGCGACCGCGCCGATCACCGTGCCGCCGTCGCCATTGTCGCAGCGACGATAGTTGCGGTTGTTGTAGTAGCGGCGGTCATTGCCGCGATAGCTGCGGCGATCGTACCCGCGGTCATAGCGGCGGTCGTAGCCACGGTCATAGCCGCGATCATAATGGCGGTCACCGTAATAGTGGCGGCTCTGCGCGACCGCCGGAGCGGTGGGAACCAGCGCGGTGAAGCCCATGGCGAGGGCGGCGCCTGCGAGAGAAAGCTTCTTGAACATCGGTCGTCTCCCAACTCGAACTTTTCCGTCAGCGGCGGGATTGCCCGTCGTCGATGAAGCCCTTTTGGCCGAGTCGCCTTGAGCCGAGCCTGAATGCGCTCGTTATCGGAGGTTCATGCGCGAAACGGCTGTCGCGATGCCGAATCGCCGCTTAAGGCCGACGCATGCGTATCGCTTCCGTGGTGCTCCTGACGCTGGCGTTGGTGCCGAGTTGGACCGGCACCATTCCCCGCCAGATCCTGGGCAAGCACCCGAACGTGACGGCGCGGCAAGTGCCGCTGCGGGCGGGCGACCCGCAGGATCGCCGGGTGGGGGCGCTCACCTATCTGGGCGGCGTCCAGCTCACCAGCCGCGACCGCGCCTTCGGCGGCTTCTCCGCGCTTCGCATCGAGGGAGATCGGTTCACGCTCCTCAGCGACTTCGGATCGGTCGTTCGCTTTCGCATGGGGGCCGACTGGCAGGTCACGGAGCCCGAGTTCCTGTCGCTTCCCGGCGGTCCCGGCACCGGCTGGGAAAAGCGCGACCGCGACAGCGAATCGCTTGCGGTGGATCCGGCGACGGGACGCCTGTGGGTAGGCTTCGAGCGCGCGAACGCGATCTGGCGCTACTCGGCCGATTTCCGCGCCGCGGAGCGACACGTCCGCCCAAGGGCGATGGCCAAGTGGCCCAACGCCAGCGGGCCGGAAGCGATGGTGCGCCTGCGATCCGGCGCGTTTCTGGTGTTCAGCGAAGGCGCCCGCAACCGGAAACGGCGGGAGATCGGCTTCGACGCGATCCGATTCGCAGGTGACCCGACGGTGCACCCGGACCGGGGCTTTCACTTCCGCTACCTGCCGCCCAAAGGCTATGCGCCCACGGACGTGGTGGAGCTCGCCGACGGACGGCTGCTTATGCTGCATCGTGCGGCGTCGCTGCGGAAGGGGTTCACCGCCATCCTCTCCGTCATCGAACCGGAGGCGATTCGGCCGGGGGCAATAGTGCAGGGGCGGGAGATCGCCCGGCTGGCGGACGACGTGATCCACGACAATTACGAGGCGCTGGCAGTCACGCATGAAAAAGACGCGACCATCCTGTGGCTCGCGTCCGACGACAACCAGATGTGGATCGAGCAGTCGCTGCTCTTGAAGTTCCGGCTGGACCTTCCGCCCGCAGGCGGAAGGTAGCAGGATCAGGCCGCCCGTCCGCCCGAAGGGGACAGGCAGCTAAATCAGGCCGCCGCCTCGGTGGTGGTGGCGATCTTCTTGGCGATCTCGCGCTTCAGGCGACGAACGCGCAGCGACAGGTCGGTGTCGCGGGTCTTGAGCAGCCAGTTGTCCAGGCCGCCGACATGCTCGACCGAGCGCAGGCCGTGCGTCGACACGCGCAGCTTCACGCCGCGCTCCAGCGCGTCCGAAAGAAGCGTCACGTTCTGCAGGTTCGGCAGAAAGGTACGCTTGGTCTTGTTGTTGGCGTGGGAAACGTTGTTACCCACCTGCCGGCCCTTGCCGGTCAGCTCGCAAATGCGCGACATGCGTTGGTTCCTGGTTACGGCAATGGTCGGGGCAACTGCCCCGGGAAAGTCGGCGCTAGTAACGGCAGAGGCGCGCCGCGTCAACCGCGCCACCGCGGACTGACGTTGCGCAGCGTGCAACCGCCCGCCGCCTGCGCGCGTTATTCCGGCAGCGAATCCTTTTGGCAACCGGGGAATCCCTTCATGCGCGCGATCCTCTTCATCCTCGGCCTCGTCGTCCTGCTGCTGATCGGCGCGATGATGCTCGGCCTGGTCAGCATCGACATGGTCCGTCCCGCCGCCGTCCAGGCGCCCAAGTTCGAAGCGGACGTGGGCCGCGTCGATGTCGGAACCGAGAACCGCACCGTGCAGGTGCCGACCCTCGACATTCAGCGCGCCGACAACACCCAGGCGGCGCAGTAACCGCCGAGCCTGTTCCACGCAGCGGCCGGGGCCTCGTGGCCTGGCTGCTGGTGTAAGGCGCCCGGCCGGGCCATGACGCGGCCATGGCCTTTCCGCTTCCCGAACCCATGCGCCTGGCGCTCGACGCGGCGCGCGCCGCTGCGGACGCGGGCGAGGTGCCGGTGGGCGCCGCGCTGCTCCAGAACGGACGCGTGCTGGCGGTCGCCGGCAACGCCCCCCGCACGCTCTGCGACCCGACCGCGCACGCCGAGATGCGGGTGATTCGCGCCGCCGCGGCGGCGCTCGGGCGCGAGCGGCTGGAGGATTGCGACCTGTGGGTGACGCTGGAGCCCTGCGCGATGTGCGCCGGCGCCATCGCGCACGCCCGAATCGCGCGGGTATATTACGCGGCATCCGATCCGAAGGGCGGGGCCGTGGAACACGGTCCGCGCTTCTTCGCGCAACCGACCTGCCACCACCGGCCGGAAATCTATCCGGGCATCGGCGAGCGCGAAGGCGCGGCGCTGCTGCGCGATTTCTTTGCGGACCGGCGCTAGCGACGCGGGGCAGGCCGGGATCCTCGCACTCCGTGTTAACGTCGGGAGAGGCGGCACAGCAAAACGCCCGCCGAACCTCGACGAGCGCTTCGCAATCACTGCGCTCCTGCGAAAGCAGGAGCTGGAACTACCGGGGACGGCCCGCCTTAGCGGACCTCGTCCTGGTTGATCGGCACGATCTTGATCTCGACGCGCCGATTCGCGGCGCGGCCGGCGTCGGTGTCGTTGCTGGCGATCGGCTGGGTCTCGCCGAAGCCGCGGGTGCCGATTCGCGCGCTCTGCACGCCATGGGTCGTCAAATAGCCGGCGACGGCCGAGGCGCGGCGCTCCGACAGCGTCTGGTTGTACGCGTCCGACCCATTCGAATCGGTGTGGCCATACACGTCGATATAGGTCTGGTTATATTGCGCCAGCACATCGGCGACCTGGTCCAGCGTCGGCTGGAACTGCGGCTGCACGGTGGCGCTGTCATAGGCGAAGGTGATGCCGGACGGCATGTTCAGCAGCAGGTCGTCGCCCTGGCGGACCACCTGCACGTCGGTGCCGGCGGTGCGCTGGCGCAGCTCGCGCTCCTGGCGGTCCATGTAGTTGCCGATCGCAGCCCCTGCGATGCCGCCCAGGCCCGCGCCGACGATCTTTTCGGTGCGGTCGTTGTGTCCGCCGACGAGGTCGCCCAGCAGATAGCCGCCGAGCACACCGCCGACACCGCCGATCGCTGCCTTCGAAATCGTGCGCTGGCCGGTTTCCGGGTCCGTCACGCACGCGCTGGTCAGCGTCATCGTGCCCAGCGCGCCTGCCAACATCAGCTTCGACACACTCCGCATCATGCTCCTCCGTCTGCAATTTCGTGATTTGATCTTGTTTCGGTGAACACCGACCCCGACAGGATTGTTCCGCACGCGATTTGAACGCTGGCTGACCGAAAGCCTGAGGATGCGGTTGTCGGGGCCGCACCATTGCGGCTAAGCGTTGGGCAGAACAATGACCCAGTTCACCCCATTTCCGTGGATCGACGTCGCGATCATTCTCGCGCTGGTCCTCCTGAACGGCGTCTTCGCCATGTCCGAACTCGCGATCGTGTCCGCACGGCCCGCCCGGCTGGAGGCGCTGGCCCGCGCCGGCGGCAGGGGAGCGGCCACCGCGATGCGGCTGGCGAGCGATCCGGGCAAGTTCCTGTCCACCGTCCAGATCGGCATCACCCTGATCGGCATCGTCGCCGGTGCCTATTCGGGCGCGAGCCTGGGTGGTCCCGTCGGCGAGCGGCTGAGCGCCTGGCTCGGCCTCGCGCCGGAGACCGGAGAGACGGCGGGCTTCGCGATCGTGATCGGGCTCACCACCTATGCCTCGCTGGTGATCGGCGAACTGGTGCCCAAGCAGTTCGCGCTTCGGTCGCCCGAGCCGATCGCCGCCATCGTCGCATTGCCGATGCACTGGCTGTCGAAGCTGACCGCCCCGCTGGTCTGGCTGCTCGACACGACGACCGGCCTCGTCTTCCGGCTGCTGCGCCTCGATCGCGAGACGGAGAACCGCGTCACCGCCGAGGAACTGCAGCTGCTCGTGGCGGAGGCGACCAAGTCCGGCGTGATCGAGGAGCATGAGCGCTCGATCATTTCCGGCGTGGTGCGGCTGGCAGACCGGCCGGTGCGGGAGATCATGACGCCGCGAACCGACGTCGACTGGCTCGACCTGGACCTGGAGCCGGAGAAGCTGCGCGCCGCCCTTGCCGATACGCCGCACACCCGCTTGCCCGTCGCCGAAGGATCGATCGACAAGGTCGTGGGCGTGGTGCAGGCGCGGGACATCGTTGCGGCGACCATGCGCGGCGAGGCGCTGGACCTGCGCCGCCTGATGCATGTCGCGCCGGTGCTGCCCGACCAGGTCGATGCGATGGACGCGCTCACGGCGCTGCGCGGTGCCGATGTGCCGATGGGCCTGGTCCACGACGAATACGGTCATTTTGAAGGGCTGGTGACGCCTGCCGACCTGCTCAAGGCGATCGCCGGCGAGTTCGCATCCGACGCCGAGCCGGGTGATACGCCCAACGTCATCGCGCGGGAGGACGGCACCCTGCTGGTTTCCGGCCAGCTCTCGGCCGACGCGCTGGCCGAGCGGCTGGGGATCGAGCTGCCCGAGGATCGCGACTATGCGACGGTCGCGGGTCTCGCGCTTGCGATCCTCAAGCACCTGCCCGAGGAGGGCGAGCACTTCCTCGAGCAGGGCTGGCGCTTCGAAATCGTCGACATGGACGGGCGCAAGATCGACAAGCTGCTGGTGTCCGCCGCGGCCTGAACCGCGGCGGCTTCAAGAGTTCAGCCGAGCTTGCCGAACTTCGCTTCATAGCCGGCGCGGTCGCCCGCCGCGAGCAGCTGCGCCTGCTCGACCCAGCGGTCCCGCGCCATCCGGCCCTGGAAGGTGCCGAGCGACGCATCGATCCGGTCGGCCTCGGCCGGGCTGAGCGCGGCCAGGTCGGCGATGCTCGTGATCCCCATCTCGGCGAGCTGCGCGGCCACCTTGGGGCCCAGGCCCTTCAGCGTGGTGAGGTCGCTTGCTGCGTTAGCAGGGATGGGTGCGGGTGCGGGTGCCGGGGCGGGGCTGGCAGGCGGCGCGCTCGGTGCAGCTGCGGCCGGCGGCTCGGCAGGTGCCGGCGGTGCCGCGGACGCGATCGGCTCGGCGGGTGCCGGCGCGGTCGCGGGAGCGGCGTGCTGCGGTTCCTGCACAGGCTGCGGCGCGGGGGCGGGGAGGTCGGTCGGCTCCACCGGCGCTCGGCGCTCGGCTGCGATGGCCGCGCCCGGTGCGTCCGGATCGGCGACCGCCGCCCCAGGTTCCTCGCGGCGACTGTGTCCGATCGCTTCCAGCTCGCGCTCGGCGGCGCGGCGCTTGGCGCGAAGCCGCATTCCCCACAGGATCGCGATGACGATGATCGCCGCAAAGACCGCGATCACCACCAGATGGGTGACGGTGATGGGCATCATCTGGTCCGCCGCCCCTACGACGGTCTGGCGGGATTGTTCGGCTTCTTCCATGCGTACGCCTCCGGCCGGCCAAACCGCGGCCGGAGGCAGAACATAGCGGCGCAGCCGCCATCCTCAAGGCGTTGAGGCGCTTAGCCTTCTTCGCGCGCGATTTCGCGCCAGCCGATGTCGCGCCGGCAGAAGCCGTCGGCAAAGGCGATGCGGTCGACGGCGCGATAGGCCGCAGCCTGTGCCTCGCGGACGCTGGGGCCGGTGGCGGTGACCGTCAGCACGCGGCCGCCCGAGGCGACCAGCGCCTCCCCCTCGCGGCGGGTGCCGGCCTGGAACACGCGCGCGCCATGCGCCTCGGCGGTGTCGATGCCGGTGATGGTGCCGCCGGCCGCCGGCGTGCCCGGATAGCCGCGCGCCGCCACGACGACGGTCAGCGCGGGGTCGTCGGAGAAGCGCACCTTGTGCCCTGCCAGCCGACCCTCGGCCGTCGCCAGCATGATCTCCAGCAGGTCGCTTTCCAGCCGCATCATCAGCACCTGGCATTCGGGATCGCCGAAGCGCGCGTTATACTCGATCAGCTTGGGGCCGAGCGGCGTCAGCATCAGCCCGGCATAGAGGACGCCGCTGTAGGGCATGCCTTCCTCGGCCAGCTTCTCGATGGTGGGGCGCACGATCGTATCGATCGCCAACTGCTCCAGCTCCGGCGTCAGCACCCGTGCGGGGCTATAGGCGCCCATGCCGCCGGTGTTCGGGCCCACGTCGCCGTCGCCGACGCGCTTGTGGTCCTGCGCCGATCCGAAGGGCAGGTAGCTGGTGCCGTCGGTCAGGACGAACAGGCTCGCTTCCTCCCCGGTCAGGAACTCCTCGATCACCGCCTCGGCACCCGGCCCGTCGAACAGCGCGACCAGCGCCGCGTCTGCCTCCTCCGGCGAGCTGGCGATGGTCACGCCCTTGCCGGCAGCCAGGCCATCCGCCTTGATGACGACCGGCAGCCCGAACGTGCCGAGCGCGTTGCGCGCCGCCTCCAGCGAAGTCACCCGGACATAGCCCGCGGTCGGGATGTTCGCGCGCTGGCACAGATCCTTGGTGAAGCCCTTGGAGCCTTCCAGCTGTGCCGCCGCTGCCGAGGGGCCGAACACGGCGATGCCCGCCTCGCGCAGCCGGTCCGAAAGGCCTTCGACCAGCGGCTGCTCGGGCCCGACCACCACGAAGCGCACCTCGTGCTCGCGACAGAAGGCGAGCAGCGCCGCCTGGTCGGTCGCGGCGATCGGCACGCATTCGGCATGCTCGGCAATGCCGGGGTTGCCTGGCGCGGCATAGAGCCTATCGAGGAGCGGAGATTGTGCGAGCCGCCATGCGAGCGCATGTTCGCGCCCCCCCGAGCCCACCAGCAGGACGTTCATGCCCGATCCTTTTTCCGGCTTTTCATCGGGGCGGCTCGTAGCCGAGCCCATCCCCGGCGACAACGCCGCACCCGTCAGCGTCAGCGAACTTGCCGGCCGCCTGAAGCGCATGGTCGAGGGGGAGTTCGGCCATGTCCGCCTGCGCGGCGAGATTTCGGGCTACAAGCGCGCCGCCTCCGGCCACGTCTACCTGTGCCTGAAGGACGAGAGCGCGGTCATCGACGGCGTGATCTGGCGCGGGGCCGCCGCCGCGCTGCCGTTCCAGGCGCAGGACGGCATTGAGGTGGTCGCCACGGGCAAGCTCACCACCTACCCGGGCCGCTCCAAATACCAGATCGTGATCGATCGCATGGAGCTGGCGGGCGAGGGCGCGCTGATGGCGCTGCTCGAGAAGCTGAAGGCCAAGCTCGGCGCCGAGGGGTTGTTCGATGCCGCCCGCAAGAAGCCGCTGCCCTTCCTGCCGCGGGTGATCGGCGTCGTCACCTCGCCTACGGGTGCCGTGATCCGCGACATCCTTCACCGGCTGGAGGATCGTTGCCCGAGCCATGTCATCGTCTGGCCTGTGCAGGTGCAAGGGGAGGGCGCCGCCCAGCAGGTCGCAGGGGCGGTGCGCGGCTTCGACGCGATCGAACCCGGCGGCCCGGTGCCGCGCCCCGATCTCCTCATCGTCGCGCGCGGTGGCGGCTCGATCGAGGATTTGTGGGCGTTCAACGAGGAAGCCGTGGTCCGCGCCGTCGCCGACTGCTCGATCCCGGTGATCTCAGCGGTGGGGCACGAGACCGACACGAGTCTCTGCGACCACGCCGCCGACCTGCGCGCGCCGACCCCGACCGCGGCGGCGGAGCTTGCGGTGCCGGTGCTCGCCGACCTGCGCCACACCGTGCAGAGCCACGCGATGCGGACCGAGCGTTGCGTCCGCCGCTATCACCAGCGCGGGGAGGAGCGGCTGGCAGCACTCGTCCGCGTGCTGCCGCGGCGCGACGCGCTGCTGGGGCCGCAGCGCCAGCGGGTGGACGACCTCGCCCAGCGGCTGGGTCTGGGGCTGGAGCGGCGGCTGGGGCAGGCGCGGCGGACGCTCGATCGCCAGTCGGCGGTGCTGCGGCCCGCGATGCTGGACCGCCAGCTCGATCGCAGCCGCCAGCATCTCGCATCGGTCGGCCGGCTGCTGGAAAGCGTCAATCCCGACAATCTCCTCAAGCGTGGCTATGTCCGCGTCGAGGCGCGGGGCACCGGCAAGACGATCGACTCCGCCGCCGCCGCCCGGGCTGCGGGCGGCCTGAAGCTCCACTTCCGCGATGGCGTGGTGGACGCACGGGTTGAGCGCGCCGGGGGCAAGCCCTATCCTTCGGACAAGCCCGAGCAGCCGAGCTTGCTCTGATGCCTCTATGGATTACCGGATGTTGATGTCGAACAGCTCGCGCCAGGCGCGCCTCCACTATCTTTCGGGCGGGTTCCGCGTCCTGTCGCCGGGCGACCACGTCGTCTGCGCCCGCACCGGCGAGAAGATCCCGCTCGAGGAGCTCCATTACTGGAGCGCCGAGCGGCAGGAAGCCTATGCCACAGCGGAGGCCGCAACCGCGGCGATGCGTCCGGCGTGAGGCTGCGCGCAGGCGCGACACTCGCAGCGGGGCTGATGGCGGCGCTGCCCGGCTGCGCCGTCGTGCCGGAAGCGGCCGGCCGGGCCCAGCCGGTTCAGGCGTCGCCCGCGGCCGTGGCGGTCGCGCCTGCGCCGCGGCCGGCGGCCCCTGCGCCGTTCCGCTATGAAGGCCAGCGTATCCAGGGCGGCATGCTGGTCGGCACCGCGCCGGCAGGGGTGACGTCGCTGACGTTCGACGGCGAGCCGATCGCGCTCGCACCGGACCGCCGCTTCCTGATCGCCTTCGATCGCGACGCGGGCCCCACCGCCCGGCTCGTCGCGCGCTATGCGGACGGTCGCGAGCAGGTGGAGACGCTCAGCGTCGCCCCGCGCGCCTGGCAGATCGAGCGGCTGCCGACGCTTCCCAAGGTCAGCCAGCCCAGCGCCGAGTTCCAGCGCCGCCGCCCGCCCGAGCTGGCCCAGATCGCCGCCGCCCGCAAGCAGGAGACCGGCGCGCAAGGTTGGTCCCAACGCTTCCAATGGCCGGCGACCGGGCGCATCTCCGGCCGCTTCGGGTCTCAGCGCATCTATGCGGGCGAGCCCGGCAGCTACCATTCGGGCGTCGACGTGGCCAAGCCCACCGGCGCTCCGGTGACGGCGCCGGCAGAGGGCGTGGTGATCCTGGCGGCCGATTCGCCCTTTACCCTGGAGGGCAATCTGCTGATGCTCGACCATGGCATGGGGCTCAGCAGCGCATTTCTTCACCTCTCGCGGATCGACGTCCGGCCCGGGCAGCGCGTCCGCCAGGGCGAGGTGATCGGTGCGGTCGGCAGCACGGGCCGCGCGACCGGCCCGCATCTCCACTGGGGCATGGTCTGGAAGGGGCGTCGGCTCGACCCGATGCTGATTGCGGGGCCGATGCCCGGGTGACGCGGAACTGCCACCGGGATCGGCCATTGAACTGGCAACAAACAAGGGGAACGACGATGAAGACGCACTTAGCCCTGCTCGCCGCGACCGGCCTGATGGCTGCCTGCACGCAGACCGCTCCCGTCGATAGCAGCGCAGCGCCCGCCGCCCCGCGCGTCGCGACCGCGATGCTGCGCACCGCGGCCAATGCGCCGGCGGGCACGGCCACCGCGACGGAAGTCCCCGGCGGCGTCCGCATCGCCCTCAGCGTCACCGGGCTGCCCCAGGGGCCGCACGGCGCCCATGTGCACACCACCGGCCGTTGCGATGCGCCGGACTTCACGACGGCGGGCGGCCACTGGAACCCGACCGCCCGGCAGCACGGCACCAAGAACCCGGCCGGGCCGCACGCGGGCGACATGCCCAACCTGCTGGTCGGCACCGACGGCACCGGCTCGATCGAATTCACGCTGCAGGGCGGCACCTTCGACGGCCTGCTCGATGCCGATGGCTCGGCGTTCGTGGTGCATGCGAGCGCGGACGACCTGATGACCGATCCTTCGGGCAACAGCGGCGGCCGAATCGCCTGCGGCGTCTTCAACCCCGCCTGACGGGGGGCGTGGCGGCGTGAGCGGCTGGACGCTCGGCATCATCGGCGGTTCCGGTCTCTACGCGGTCGCAGGGGTGGAAGAGGGACGGTGGGAGACGGTGGAAACGCCGTGGGGCTCGCCGTCCGACGCTTGCTACGTCGGGCGGATGGGGCATGTCCGCGTGGTGTTCCTGCCGCGCCACGGCCGCGGGCATCGCATCCCGCCCTCCGACCTCAACGCCCGCGCCAACATCGATGCGCTCAAGCGCCTGGGCGTGACGGACGTGCTGGCGATTTCCTCGGTGGGATCGCTGGTCGAGGATCGGCCGCCCGGCAGCTTCACCGTGGTCGATCAGTTCATCGATCGGACTCGCGGACGCGTGTCGAGCTTCTTCGGCCCAGGACTGGTGGCGCATGTCTCGATGGCAGATCCGGTGTGCCCGCGCCTGTCGGCGCTCGCCGCCGACGCCGCCCGTGCGGCCGGTGCCGTCGTGTCGCCGACCGGCACCTATCTCGCGATGGAAGGCCCGCAGTTCTCGACCCGTGCCGAGAGCCGGCTCTACCGCAGCTGGGGTTGCGAGGTGATCGGCATGACGGCAATGCCCGAGGCCAAGCTCGCGCGCGAGGCGGAGCTGCCCTACGCGCTGGTCGGCATGGTCACGGACTATGACTGCTGGCGCGAAGGGGAGGCGGTGGACACTGCCGAGATCCTCGCGCAGCTCGACGCCAATGCACGGAAGGCGCGGTCGCTCGTGCAGCATCTGGTCGCGGCTCTGCCGGAGGAGCGACCGGCGTCCCCCATCGATACCTGCCTCGACTCCGCCCTCATGACCGCGCCGTCGATGCGGGATCCTACGCTGGTGGCGCGGCTGGACGCGGTGGCAGGCAGGGCGCTGCGCCGCACCTGAATTCCCTCCGTACCCTGGTGCGAAGGGATCGGGGCTCCTGGAAGCCTAACCCTCCAGCCGCTTGCTGAGAAAGAACCGCCGGCTGCCGCGCGGGTGGTCTTCCAACGTCCCGAACACGCGGAACCCTAGCTTCTCGTAGAAGCCGCGGGCCTGGAAGGCGAAGGTGTCCAGCCACAGGCCGCAACAGCCGCGCGCCCGGGCGATCCGTTCCGCTTCGGCGATCAGTGCGCTCCCGGTCCCTTGGCCGCGCCACGCCTCAGGTATCGCCAGATACTCGACAAACAGCCAGTCATAGCCGCTGCGGCCCCACAGGCCGCCCACGCTCTTGCCGTCTTCATCGTGCAACAGGATCGCCACGGGTTCGGCCTTCGCCGGCCCTGCCATCTGCTCGTTGTAGGCGCGCAGCGGCGCAAGCACCGCCTCGCGATCTTCGGGGCTGGGCTGTTCGGGGATGTGAAGGCGGAACGTCATGGTGCGCTTGTAGCGCGTCCGGGCAGCAGTGTCCCGGCCTGGCGGCAGGCGGTCCGGCCGGCCGTCGAACCAAAAAAGAGGATGCTCGTGGGGGAGAGCAGGCGCTGGTGGCAGCTCGATCCCCCACGCTGCACCCGCCGTCATGCCGGTTTACCGGCGGCTCCGCTCCCAGTGATTATTATCGTTCGGCGGCTGCAGTGCCATGCGCATAGCAGAACGGCGGACAAAAAAAAGGGCCGACCCGAGGGCCGGCCTTGAAAGGTTTAGGAGAGGATGCCTGAAAGGCACGTGCTTTGTGCGCCGCAGCACGGCTTTACGCAATTGCGAAGGTTTATTGGTGCAGTTGCAGTTCTTGCAACGTCGGCGTGCGCGTAAATTCCGCACCTCTGCAGGGGAATTAGGCAGCCGCCCTGCAAGCTGCTCATTTCGCGGGCAAAGGGGCAAAAAGAAGGGGCGCGGGAAGCTTCCTTCCCACGCCCCTCTCGCTCGTCCGGCGGCTGCTTAGGCAGCGAGCTTGCGCAGCACGTAGTGCAGGATGCCGCCGTTCAGGAAATACTCGAGCTCGTTGACGGTATCGATCCGGCAGCGGGCCTGGAACGTCTCGGTGGTGCCGTCGGCACGGACCAGCGTGACCTCCACGTCCTGGCGCGGGCGCAGGCCCGCGACGTTCTGGATGGTGAAGGTCTCGTCCCCGGTCAGGCCCAGGGTCTGGCGCGTGACGCCTTCCGCGAACTGAAGCGGCAGTACGCCCATGCCGACCAGGTTCGAACGATGGATGCGCTCGAAGCTCTCGGCGATGACGGCGCGGACGCCGAGCAGGTTGGTGCCCTTGGCCGCCCAGTCGCGCGACGAGCCGGTGCCATATTCCTTGCCGGCCACGACCACCAGCGGGGTGCCGTCCGCCTTGTGACGCATGGCTGCGTCATAGATCGGCATCACCTCGCCCTCATACTGGGTCATGCCGCCTTCGACGCCCGGCACCATTTCGTTCTTGATGCGGATGTTGGCAAAGGTGCCGCGGACCATGACTTCGTCGTTGCCGCGGCGGGCGCCGTAGCTGTTGAAGTCCTTGCGCGCGACCTGGTGCTCCTGGAGGAAGCTGCCCGCCGGGCTGTCCGCCTTGATCGAGCCGGCCGGGGAGATGTGGTCGGTCGTGATCGAGTCGCCCAGGATCGCCAGCGGCTTCGCCTCGATGATGTCGGCGACGGGCGCCGGCGTCATCGACATGCCTTCGAAATAGGGCGGGTTGTGGATGTAGGTCGAGCTGGTCGGCCAGCTGTAGGTGTCCGAACCCTCGACCGAGATCGCGCTCCAATGCTCGTCACCGGCATAGACGTTGCCGTAGCGCGAGCGGAACATCTCGTCGTCGATGTTCGCCGCCATCAGGTCGGCGACTTCCTGGTTGGTCGGCCAGATGTCCTTGAGGAACACGTCCTGGCCGTCCGAGCCCTGGCCGATCGGGGTTTCGATCAGATCCTGGGTGACGGTGCCCTTCAGCGCATAGGCGACCACCAGCGGCGGCGAGGCGAGGAAGTTGGCGCGCACGTCGGCCGACACGCGGCCTTCGAAGTTGCGGTTGCCCGACAGGACCGAGGCGGCGACGATGTCGTTGCCGTTGATCGCCTGGCTGATCGGTGCCGCGAGCGGGCCCGAGTTGCCGATGCAGGTGGTGCAGCCATAGCCGACGAGATTGAAGCCGATCGCGTCCAGGTCCTCGGTCAGGCCGGCCTTGTTCAGATAGTCGGTCACCACCTGCGAACCCGGCGCCAGCGAGGTCTTGACCCAGGGCTTCGGCTTGAGGCCCAGCGCGCGCGCCTTGCGGGCGACCAGGCCGGCGGCGACCAGCACCGACGGGTTGGACGTGTTGGTGCAGCTGGTGATGGCCGCGATCACGACGTCACCGTCGCCGATGTCGTGGTCCTTGCCCTCGACCGCGACGCGCTCCGGCTGCTCCTTCTTGTAGAGCTTGGTGAGGTCGCCGTTGAACACCTCGTCCACCTTGTTCAGGCTGACGCGGTCCTGCGGGCGCTTCGGGCCGGCGAGGCTGGGGACGACGCTGCCCATGTCGAGTTCGAGCGTGTCGGTGAAGATCGGGTCCTCGCGGCCGGCCTCGTGCCAGAAGCCGTTCGCCTTGGCATAGGCCTCGGTCAGCGCGATCACTTCCTCCGGACGCGCGGTCAGGCGCATATAGTCGATCGTCTTCTCGTCGATCGGGAAGAAGCCGCAGGTGGCGCCATACTCCGGCGCCATGTTGGCGATGGTCGCGCGGTCGGCGAGCGTCATCGACGACAGGCCCGGGCCGTAGAACTCGACGAAGCGGCCGACGACGCCCTTGGCGCGCAGCATCTGGGTGACGGTCAGCACCAGGTCGGTGGCGGTGATGCCTTCCTTGAGCGCGCCGGTCAGCTTGAAGCCGACGACTTCCGGGATCAGCATCGACACCGGCTGGCCGAGCATGGCGGCTTCCGCCTCGATGCCGCCCACGCCCCAGCCGAGTACGCCCAGGCCGTTCACCATGGTGGTGTGGCTGTCGGTGCCGACCAGCGTGTCGGGATAGGCGATGGCGCTGCCGTCGGTCGCCTGCGACGACCAGACCGACTGCGCGATATATTCCAGGTTCACCTGGTGGCAGATGCCGGTGCCCGGCGGCACGACCTGGAAGTTGTTGAGCGCCTTGGAGCCCCACTTGAGGAACTCATAGCGCTCCATGTTGCGCTGGTACTCCAGCTCGACGTTCTGCTCGAACGCCTTGGGCGTGCCGAACTCGTCGACCATGACCGAGTGGTCGATGACGAGATGGACGGGAACCTGCGGGTTGATCTTGGCCGGATCGCCGCCGAGCTTGGTGATCGCGTCGCGCATCGCGGCCAGGTCGACCACGCAAGGGACGCCGGTGAAGTCCTGCATCAGCACGCGCGCCGGGCGGTACTGGATCTCGCGGTCGGAGCGCGCATCCTTCTGCCAGTCGACGATCGCCTGCGCATCGGCCGGGGTGACGGTGGTGCCGTCCTCGAAGCGGAGCATGTTCTCCAGCAGCACCTTCATCGAGAAGGGCAGGCGGCTGATGTCGCCGAGCTTCGCCGAAGCCTTGGCGAGGCTGTAGTAGCTGTAGCTCTTGCTGCCGACCGTGAGCGTATCACGGGTGCCGAGCGTGTCCTGGCCGATGGCGGTCATAGGTGGACTTGTCCTTCCAGTCTGCGCGGCGCGGACGGAGGGGCGGGAGGGGGTCCCGCTCGGGCGCGCCGCCATCAAAAGCGAATGCGAGATTCGGGCGGGCTGTAGCAAGGGGGTGCGGCTGTGGGAAGTGCGGGTTCTTACCTGCGAAAGGGTCGCAAAAAGAGGGAGTTCTGGAACTCCCTCCGGGGTTCGCCGCTTCCTTCCTGCGAAGATGCCGCAGGAGCCACCGTCCATGCCGACCGCCCATCCCCCCGCCTGGCCCGAACGCCTCTGGATCGTGCGGCACGGGGAAAGCGCGGGCAATGTGGCGCGCGACGCGGCCCACGCGGCGGGCGCCCCGCGGATCGCCGTGGGCACCCGCGACGTGGACGTGCCGCTCTCCCCGCGCGGCGAGGAGCAGGCGCGCGCGCTCGGCCGCTGGTTTGCGCGGGGCGAGGCGCACGGCCGGCCGGAGGTGCTGCTCGCCTCCCCCTATGCCCGGGCGATGGAGACGGCGCGGCTGTTCCGCGAGCAGGGCGGCACCGCCATTCCCGAAGAGCCGATCTGCCCGGACGAGCGACTCCGCGAAAAGGAGTTCGGTATCCTCGATGGCCTGACCACCAGCGGCATCGTCACGCTCCAGCCCGAACAGGCGGAGTTTCGCCGCTTGCTCGGGAAATTCTACCATCGGCCGCCGGGTGGCGAGAGTTGGTGCGACGTCATCTTCCGCCTGCGCTCGCTGATGGACACGGTGGGGCTGCACTATGGTGGCCGCCGGGTGATGATCGTCGCGCACCAGGTCGTGGTGCTCTGCCTGCGCTACGTCATCGAGCGGATGAGCGAGGCGGAGATCCTGGGCATCGATCGGGAGGGAGACGTGGCGAACTGCTCCGTCACCGAATACCGCTATGATCCGGACAAGGGCCGCTACGGCGGCCTGGCGCTCGTCCGCTACAACGAGACGGCGCCGGTCGAGGAAAGTGCGGTCGCGGTCACCGCCGAACCGGACCGCAGCGCCGGAGTGCGCGGATGAGCGAGCCGACGGCAATCGACAGCGCCTGGCTGGCCGCGAACCCGCTGCCCGTCCATGGCGAGGGCACCGACAAGAACAGCCGGGGACGCGTGCTGGCGGTCGGTGGCTCGCGGCGGGTGCCGGGCGGGCTGCTCCTGACCGGTGAGGCTGCGCTCCGAGTCGGCGCCGGCAAGCTGATGCTCGCGACCATCGCTTCGGCAGCGCCGATGCTGGGCGTTGCCATGCCCGAAGCCGGAGTGACCGCGCTCCAGGAGGACGCGGAGGGCGAGATCGCGGGCGAGGCCGGCGCGCTGGCGCAAGAGTCGCGGCGCTGCGACACCATCGTGCTCGGGCCCGCCATCTCGGATCGCACGGCGGCGATCCGGCTGGTCGAGCAACTCGCGGACGATCCTCCGGAGGATGCGGCACTGGTGCTGGACGCCGCCGCGGTCGCCTGTGCCGGGCCGCTCGTCGAGCGGCTGGCCTCCGCCTTCGGGGGCAGGCTGGTTCTCACGCCGCACCTCGGCGAAATGGCGGCGCTGTGCGACTGCGAGCCCGAAGAGATCGCCAGGGACCGCGAGGGTGTGACCCTGCGGACGGCAGAGCGGTTTCAGGCCGTGGTCCTGCTCAAGGACAGCAGCACGCTGGTCGCGGCACCCGACGGACGGACGCTGCTGCGCTATGCGGGCGGCGGCGTCGGGCTCGCCACGGGCGGCTCGGGCGATGTGCTCGCGGGCGCCATCGCGGGGTTGATCGCGCGCGGGGCCGATCCGCTGGTCGCCGCCGGCTGGGGCGTGTGGCTGCATGGCGAGGCGGGGGCGGCGCTGGCGATGGCGAACGGGCCCATCGGCTTCCTCGGTCGCGAACTGCTGCCCCAGCTTTCGCGACTCTTGCCGCGCTGACCGTCGCACAGACAATTCCGTTCGGCGCAGAGTTGGAGTATCGCGCCGGCCCATGAACCGGCCTGCGCTCTCGATCGTGATCCCCTGCTACAATGAAGAAGCGTGTCTCGACGCGCTCCACGCGCGCGTCTCCGCCGCGGCCCATGCCGCGGTGGGGGGCAGCCACGAGATCGTGCTGGTCAACGACGGCTCGCGCGACGGCAGCTGGCCGGTCATGCAGCGCATCGCCGCTTCTGACCCGTGCGTCGTCGCCATCAATCTCTCGCGCAACCACGGCCACCAGCTGGCGCTCACCGCCGGGCTGGACCTGTGCGCGGGCGAGCAGATCCTGATCCTCGACGCCGATCTTCAGGACCCGCCCGAACTGCTGTCCGACATGCGCGAGACGATGGTCCGCGAGGGCGCCGACGTAGTCTACGCCGTGCGCCGCAAGCGCGAGGGCGAGTCGCTGTTCAAGAAGCTGACGGCGGCGATCTTCTACCGCGTGCTTGATCGCGTCACGGACACGCCGATCCCGCTCGACACCGGCGACTTCCGGCTGATGAGCCGGCGTGCGCTCGACGCCTTCCTGTCGCTTCCCGAACAGGCGCGCTTCATCCGCGGCATGGTCGCCTGGGTCGGCTTCCGCCAGGTGCCGTTCCTCTACGATCGTGCCGAGCGCCACGCTGGCGAAACCAAATATCCGCTGGCCAAGATGATGCGCTTCGCGTTCGACGCGATGACGGGCTTTTCCACCGCGCCGCTGCGGCTCGCCAGCCACATGGGGCTGGTGCTCACCGGCGCCTCGGTTTTGCTGATGCTCTACATCGCGATCGGCTGGGCGATGGGGAATGCGGTCCAGGGCTGGACCTCCACCATGCTGGTGGTGGTGTTCCTGGGCGCGGTGCAGATGTTCGTGCTCGGCATGATCGGCGAGTATCTCGGCCGGCTCTACGTCGAATCGAAGCGCCGGCCGCTCTACCTCGTCGCCGATGTGGCGGGCCCGGTGCAGGGCCGTGCCTCGCTCGGCTATCGCGCCGGCGAGCCGGGCGAAGTCATCTACGCACCCCGCGGACCCGGCGCGGCGGAGTAGGCGTGAGGACGCGGAGTATACCCGTTCGTCCTGAGTAGCCATTGAGCGAAGTCGAAATGGCGTATCGAAGGACCGCCACCGGTGCTTCGATACGGGGCTGCGACAAGCTCAGCCCCTACTCAGCACGAACGATTCTGATTTAGGCGGGGGCAGACGTGCGGGAGGTCAGCCCGCCCGCGACAGCAGCGTGATCAGCGACAGCCCAGGCGGCAGGGGCATGCGACCCACCAGGTGCCGCTCCAGCGCAAAGATCTTCTCGAACGCAAGGTTCAGCGGCTTCGCCGGCGGCGAATCGTCGCTGTCGTCCTTGCCGGTCAGCTTGCCGACGGCACGGGCCGCAAGCGCGGCCGGGAACAGCAGCGAGTTGAAATAGCGCAGGCCGTTGTGGGCAAGGCCCGCGTCGGTGATCGCCTTTGCCAGCGTCGCCTTGGAATAGCGGCGGTGGTGGTGGTTCACCACGTCGTGCGCGCTCCACATCCACTGGTGTGCCGGCACGGTGACCAGGATCTTGCCGCCCGGCTTCAGCCGGCGCGCCATGCCCGCGAGTGCCGCGACATCGTCCTCAATATGCTCGACGACGTCGAGCACCGCGATCAGGTCGTAATGGCCTTCCGGAACCCCGGTGAGCTCGGGAAGCGGCGCCTCGCCCACGGGCTTGCCGAGGCGCGCGCTGGCGATGTCGCGCGCGGCCGCGTCGATCTCGATCGCATCCACGTCGCCGAACGCGGCGAGCATCGGCAGGTTGTGGCCGGTACCGCAGCCGATCTCCAGGATGCGCGCGTCCTTCGGCAGCCCCGCATAACGCCCGATATAGTCGGCAAGGATGTCGCGACGGGCCCGATACCACCAGTGGGTGGAGTCATGCGCTGCCATGCGATCGTAGATGACGCGGTCCATATCAGCCAAACACCAGCCAGCGGTTGAGGATGAAGGTGAAGATCGTGGCGAGCGCCACGGCCGGAAGCAGCGGCGCCCAGGCAGGAAGCCCGAACAGGGCCGTCCCCACCCAGGTGATCGCCGCGTTCAGCGCCATGCCCGATCCCTGCACCGCCACGAACTGCAGCTGCTGGCGGACGCCCGGATGGCGGGTGCCATGGCCTTTGAAGCTCCAGCGGCTGTGCAGGAAGAAGCCGGCGGTCACCGCCACGGCGAAGGCGAACGGCACTGCGTAGACCGCGTGCTCCCGCGGAAACATCCAGGTGGTGAGCGGCAGGTACACCGCGGCATAGATCAGCGTCGAGATGCCACCCGCGATGCCGAATCGGATCAGCTGGCCGAGCATGCCGCTCGTCCGCATCGTCTCGACCCGTCTCAAGATGGTGTCCACGCCCGTCTCGCCCTTGCCCTTTGCGCGCCCGCCACTAGAGCCGGCGCCGAGCGCGCGGGCAGTATCGTGCCCGCCGGGGTGAGGAAAGCGGTTTTGAACGAGAGGTCGGGCAAGCTCAGTCTCGCACAGATGCTGGAGCGCCGTTGGGTGCGCCGGGCGCTCCTGGTTTGGGTGGTGATCGCCACCGTCTATCTGATCCAGCGCTGGCCGCAGATCCACTGGCTGGTGCTCAACGACACCGACGACAACATGCGGCTGATGCAGGTCCGCGGGCTGCTCGGCGGCCAGGGGTGGTACGACCTGCGCCAGTACCGTCTCGATCCTCCGGCCGGGATCGACATCCATTGGTCGCGGCTCGTCGACCTGCCGATCGCCGGGCTGTTCCTGCTGTTCAAGCCGTTCACCGGCGCCGCCCTTGCCGAGCGGCTGGCGTGCGGCATCGCGCCGCTGCTGCCGCTGGGCATCGTGCTGGTCGCGATCGCCGCCACCGTCCGCCGGCTGGTGGCGCCCCAGGCATGGGCACTCGCCATCCTGTTCCTGTTCGGCTGTTCCGCGACGCTGCCGATGTTCATGCCGATGCGCATCGACCATCACGGCTGGCAGCTGGCCTGCCTCAGCCTCACGGTCGCGGGACTCGCGGATCCGCGCAAGGGCAGGGGCGGGGCGCTGGTCGGCATCTCGAGCGCGGTGTCGCTCACCATCGGCCTCGAACTGCTGCCCTATTGCGCGATGGCAGGCGGCCTGGTCGCGCTGCGCTGGGTCTGGGACCCGGCGGAGGCGCGGCGGCTCGCCGTCTATGGCGCGACGCTTGCCGGCGGCAGCGCTCTCGGCTTCGCCGCCTTTGCCTCCAACGCCAACTACGCGATGCGCTGCGATGCGCTAACCCCGGTGTGGCTGTCGGTGACGGTCGCGGGCGGCGCGGCGCTGTTCGCGCTCTCGCGCCTGCCGCTCAAATCGCGCATCGCGCGGCTCGCGGCCGGTGCGGCCGTGGGCGCGGTGATCGCGGGCGGCTTCGCCGTGCTGTTCCCCAAGTGCCTGTCGCGGCCGGAGGGCGTGTCGGACGAACTCGCCAACCTCTGGCTCAACAACGTCCGGGAAGCCAAGCCGATCTACAAGCACCCGCTGCGCATTGCCGTGCCGATCGCGGTCGTGCCGACGCTGGGCCTCTTGGGCGCATGCCTCGCCTGCTGGCGCGCCCGGCGCAATCCGGAGCAGCTGGCGGGCTGGGCCGCGATCGCGCTGTTCACCGCCTTCGCCGGGGCAATGCTGCTGTGGCAGATCCGCGCCGGCCCCGCCGCACAGCTGCTGGCGATCGCGGGCGAAGTGGCGCTCGCCTGGATGATCCTCACCTGGTTCGTCAGCCGCCGTTCGACCGCCATCAAGGTCGCAGGCGCGGTGCTTGCGGTCGTGTTGCTGCTCGCCGGGCTGTTCTCCGCGACCCTGATCCAGCGCCTGCGCCTCGACCCGCCGGACCGGCGGACGCTGATGGTGAACCGCGCCAGTGCGCGCTGCATGAGCATCTCGGCACTGGCCGAGCTGGACCGCATTCCCGCCGCCACCATGTTCACCCATGTCGATCTGGGGCCGCGGCTGATCGTGGGCACGCATCACAACGGCATCACGGGCCCGTATCATCGCAACGAGCAGCCGATCCTGGACGTGCACCACGCCTTCCAGGGCAGTGCCGATGCGTTCCGCCGGATCGCGTGGCGCCACGGCGCGACCTATCTGCTGGTCTGCCCGAACCTTGCGGAAACCACGCTCTACCGCGCGCGCGCGCCGGAGGGCTTCTATGCGCATCTCGCCAAGGGCGAGGTGCCGGCATGGCTGGAGCCGGTGCCGCTGTCGAAGCGGGCACCGTTCAAGCTGTGGCGGATCCGCTATGCGGACGCAGCCGCGCCCGCAGCGCCAGCCCGCTGATCGGGATCAGTCCGGAAGGAAGCGGCTGACGACGTCGCGCGCCAGCCGCGAGGGGCGGCGCGTGTCCGAATCGAGCGAGCACCAGGTGCTCTGCACCTCGGCCAGCACTTCCTCGCCGCGCTTGATCAGCGTGGAGAAGAAGGCGCGCGCACCCTGGACGCGCTCGGCAACCACGGTCGCGATGATCGCATCGTCCAGAAAGGCAGGGCGCCGATAGGTGATCTCGTGCTTGAGCGCGACCCACAGGTGCTGGCCGACCGCCTCGGCAGGAGCGACCTTCTCCCAATAGGCGACGACGGCTTCCTGGACCCAGGACAGGTACACCGCATTGTTCACATGACCCATGTGATCGATGTCGGCAGGTGCCACGGCGAGCGGGTGGAGGTGCATGGGAAACGCCTGCGCGCCACTGACAATCCTGTCAATTGCTTTGGGTGGAACCGTCGATGCGCTGCGCTGCATTCACCACATCGGCCGCCCGGAGTGCTGCCAGCAGGCGCATCAGGTGGGTCGCGTCCCGCACCTCCAGGTCGATGGTGTTGGTGTGGAAGGTGGTGTCGCGGTTGTCGAGCCGCAGTCCCAGGATGTTCGCCTTGTGCGCGCCGATGATGGTCGCGATCGCGCCCAGCGCGCCCGGCTCGTTCTTCAGCGTCACCGCGATGCGCGCAGTGCCGCCCTCCGCGCCGTCGCCCCAGGCGACGTCGATCCAATCGGCGTCGTAGCGGTCGGCGAGCGAGGGGCAGCTGATCGCATGCACCTCGATGCCGCCACCGGGCTTCCGCAGCGCGACGATGCGATCGCCCGGAACCGGGCGGCAGTCCTCGGCCAGGTCGAAGGCGACTCCCGGTGTCAGCCCCTCGATCACGATCGGGGCGCGCTGCCCGAGCAGCTGCTTGGCACGGGCACCCGCGGCGGTGCCGGGCATCAGCGCCTCGATCACGGCCTCGTCGTCCAGCTTGCCGTTGGCGATCGCGTCGCGCAGCGCGTTCTCGTCCGACAGCCCCAGCCGCTTGAGGGCGTCCTCCACCGCCGCCGCGCTCAGCGTCACCGGCAGCCGCGCAACGATGTCGTCATAGAGCTTGGCGCCGAGCGCCAGCGTCTCCTCGCGCTCCTTGTGCCGCAGGTGGCGGCGGATCGCCGCCTGCGCCTTGCCGGTCACGGCGAAGTTCAGCCAGTTGCTCTGCGGCTCCTGCGCCTTGGAGCGCAGGATCTGCACCTGGTCCCCGTTGCGCAGTTCGGTGCGCAGCGGCACCACGCGCCCGTTGACCTTGGCGCCCACCGCCTGGCTGCCGAGATCGGTGTGCACCGCATAGGCGAAGTCGATCGGCGTCGCCCCCTTGGGCAGCTGGTGCAGCTCGCCCTTGGGCGTGAACGCGAAGATGCGATCCTGGTACATCGCCATGCGCGTGTGCTCGAGCAGCTCTTCCGGGCTCTCGGCCGTGTCCAGGATTTCAACCAGGTCGCGGATCCAGCTGACCTGGGTGTCGGGTCGCACCGCGTCCTGCTTATAGGCCCAGTGCGCGGCCATGCCGAACTCCGCCTGGGCATGCATGGCGCGCGTGCGGATCTGGATCTCCACGCGCATGTTCTCGGAATGGATGACGCTGGTGTGCAGCGAGCGATAGCCGTTGCGCTTGGGCGTCGAGATATAGTCCTTGAACCGGCCCGGCACCATCGGCCAGCGCCGATGGATGATGCCCAGCGCCCGGTAGCATTCCTCCTCGGTCTCCACGATCGCGCGGAACGCCATGATGTCGGTCAGCTGCTCCATGCTGACGTGGCGCTCCGACATTTTGCGCCAAATGGAATAGGGGTGCTTCTCGCGACCGGAGACCTCGGCCTCGATGCCGCTGCGCTCCAGCAGCTGTTTCAGGCCGCCCGCAATGCTCTCGATGCGCTCGCGGCCGCCGGTCTGCAGCTGCTCCAGGCGGCGCGTGATCGACTCATACGCCTCCGGCTCGATCTGCTGGAAGGCGAGCGTCTGCATCTCGTTCATGAATTCGTACATGCCGATCCGCTCGGCGAGCGGGGCATAGATTTCCATGGTTTCGCGCGCGATCCGCCGCCGCTTCTCGGGCTTGGCGATGTGATGCAGCGTGCGCATGTTGTGCAGCCGGTCGGCCAGCTTCACCAGCAGCACGCGGATGTCGTCGGACATCGCCAGCAGGAACTTGCGCAGGTTTTCCGCCGCGCGCTGGTTCTCGGTCTGCGCCTCGATCTTCGACAGCTTGGTCACGCCGTCGACCATGCGCGCCACCGACGGCCCGAACTTCGCCTCGATCTCCTCGGGCGTCGCGACCGTGTCCTCGATCGTGTCGTGGAGGATCGCGGTGGCGATCGTCTCGTCGTCCAGATGCAGGTCGGTCAGGATGCCCGCCACCTCGATCGGGTGGCTGAAATAGGGATCGCCCGACGCCCGTTTCTGGCTGCCATGGGCATGCATCGAAAAGACATAGGCGCGGTTCAGCAACGCCTCGTCGGCCTCCGGGTCATAGCCTTTGACCCGCTCCACCAGTTCATATTGTCGCAGCACGGGAACTAGATGGGGTGGCTCGCTGCTGCTTTGCAACGAAATTCTCCCGCTTCAGGGGGAGATTTGCTTCGTCGGCTCTCGGCGATGCGGCGCAGCATCGCCGGGATGGCGGCGGAGCGAAGACCGGCCTCGCTCCGCCTCAGGATCAGCCGGCTGCCTGGCCGGGCGTGTTGACGCCCATCGACTGGAGGTAGCGCTTCACGTTGCGCGCCGCCTGGCGCAGCCGCTGCTCGTTCTCGACCATGGCGATGCGGACATAGCCCTCACCGTTCTCGCCATAGCCGACGCCCGGCGCGACCGCGACCTTGGCATGGGTGAGCAACTGCTTGGAGAACTCCAGCGAGCCGAGATGTGCCAGCGCCGGCGGCAGCGGCGCCCAGGCGAACATCGAGGCAGGCGGGGAGGGGATGTCCCAGCCGGCGCGCGCGAAGCTCTCCACCATCACGTCGCGTCGCTTGTGGTAGAGCTGGCGATTGCGCTCCACGATGTCCTGCGGGCCGTTGAGCGCCGCGCAGGCCGCCGCCTGGATCGGGGTGAACGCTCCGTAATCGAGGTAGGACTTCACCCGCGTCATCGCCGCGATCAGCTGCTTATTGCCGACGGCAAAACCGATCCGCCAGCCGGCCATCGAATAGGTCTTCGACAGCGAGGTGAACTCGATCGCGACATCCTTCGCGCCTTTCACCTGCAGGATCGAGGGCGTCGGCTTGCCGTCAAAATAGAGCTCCGAATAGGCGAGATCGGACAGGATCCAGACCTTGTTCTCCTTCGCCCAGGCGACCAGCCGCTCGTAGAAGGCGAGGTCCACTGCCTCCGCCGTCGGGTTTGACGGATAGTTCACGACCAGGATGCTCGGCCGCGGAACGGTGAAGTTCATCGCCCGCTCGAGGCTCTCGAAATAGGCGTCGTCCGGCGTCGTCGGCACCGCGCGGATGGTCGCGCCCGCGATGATGAAGCCGAAGGTGTGGATCGGGTAGCTGGGATTGGGCGCCAGCACGACGTCGCCCGGCGCCGTGATCGCAGTGGCGAGGCTGGCGAGCCCCTCCTTCGACCCCATGGTCACGACGACTTCGGTCTCGGGATCGATGTCGACGCCGAAGCGGCGGCCGTAATAGTTGGCCTGCGCGCGCCGCAGCCCGGGGATGCCCTTGGACGCCGAATAGCCATGGGCGTCGGGCTTGCGCGCTACTTCGCACAGCTTGTCGATCACATGCGGCGGCGGCGGCAGGTCCGGGTTGCCCATGCCGAGGTCGATGATGTCCTCCCCGCCCGCGCGCGCCGCCGCTCGCATCGCGTTCACTTCGGCGATGACATAGGGCGGCAGGCGCTTGATGCGGTAGAATTCCTCGGACATCGGTCCCTCGTTGCTTGATGGAGCGTTCTTCTACGCCATTCGCCGGCCTGCGGGAAACAAAGTTGGCGTCCCGCACGCATCGGCCGCAAGGAAAACACGTCCGCCCGATCGGTCCTGACGCAACCGCTGGCTTGCGCTACACCAGCCGGACGGCACCAGATCGAGAGGAATGTCATGGCAGACGATGCCGCACCCACGCCGCCGGAACAGCCGGCGATCCCCTCGCTCGCCGATCTCCAGCATTGGACGGCGGTGTTCGGCCGCGCGCAGCAGATGTTGCTGGAGCATGGCTTCGCCTTCCCGGCGGACAAGGACGCCAAACCGGCCCCGGCCGGTGACGCTGCTCCCGCCGCACTGCCCGCCTGGGCCGATCCGTTCGCGCTGGCCCAGGCCAGTGCCGACTATTGGGCGGACACGCTGAAGCTATGGCAGCGCTTCGTCGATCCCGCCCACGCCGAACCCTATGTCGAGCCGGAGGCGCAGGCCCGTGATCGCCGGTTCAAGGCGCCGCAATGGCATGAGCAGCCGGTGTTCGACTTCATCCGGCAAAGCTATTTCCTGGCCTCCGAGCATCTGATGAAGGGGGTCGATGCGCTCGAGGGCGTCGAACCGCGCCAGAAGGAGCGGCTCCGCTTCCTCGCCCGCGGCTTCGTCGACGCGATGAGCCCGACCAACTTCCCCGTCACCAACCCGCTGGTGCTGGAGCGCATCGTCGAGACGCGCGGCGAGAATTTGCTCAAGGGCCTGCAGAACCTCTTGTCCGACATGGCGCGCGGGCAGCTGACCCACAGCGACGCCACGGCGTTCGAAGTCGGGCGCAACATCGCGACCACCCCGGGCAAGGTCATCAAGCGCACTGAGCTCTACGAACTGATCCACTATGCCCCCACCACCGAGAAGGTGCTGGCAACCCCGCTGCTGATCTTCCCGCCGTGGATCAACCGCTTCTACATCCTCGACCTGACCGCCGAGAAGAGCTTCATCCGCTGGGCGGTGGAGCAGGGGCTGTCGGTGTTCGTCGTCTCCTGGCGCTCGGCCGATGCCAGCATGAAGGACGTGCGCTGGGACGATTACGTGCTGCGCGGCCAGATCGATGCGGTCGACACCGTGCGCGCGCTGCTGGACGTACCGGCGGTGCACACGGTCGGCTATTGCGTGGCCGGGACCACGCTTGCCGCGACGCTCGCGCTGCTGGCGGCGCGCGGGGAGGCGGACAAGGTCGCCAGCGCGACCTTCTTTACCGCGCAGGTCGACTTCTCCCAGGCGGGTGAGTTGTCGCTGTTCGTCGACGACGATCAGCTGGAACTCATCCGCACCCTCTCGGCAGAGGGGTTCCTGGACGGCCGGGTGATGGCCGCCACGTTCAACCTGCTGCGCGGGCGCGAGCTGATCTGGAACTATGTCACCGCCAACTATCTGCTTGGCGAGGACGCCCCGCCGTTCGACCTTCTCCACTGGAATGCGGACGTCACCAACCTGCCGGCGACCTGGCACCTGAGCTACCTGACCGATCTCTACCGCGACAACCGGCTGGTGCAGCCCGGGTCGATCGCGATCGACGGGACGCCGCTGGACCTCACCACCGTCCGCACCCCCAGCTACATCCAGGCGGGGCGCGAGGATCATATCGCGCCGGCGGAAAGCGTGTGGCGGATCACCCACCACTTCGAAGGGCCGCTCCGCTTCGTCTTGGCGGGCTCCGGCCACATCGCCGGCGTCGTGAATCCGCCGTCCGCCGGCAAGTACCAGTATTGGCTCAACGATTCGCCCGGAGTGGCGACGCTCGCCGACTTCCTAGCCGGCGCGCGCGAGGTGAAGGGCAGCTGGTGGCCCGACTGGATCGAGTGGCTGCGCGGGATCGATGCTGCGGAGGTTGCGGCGTCGGGCGCACGCGTTCCGGGCGAGGGTGCGCTCCCGGCACTGGGGCTGGCCCCTGGCGAGTATGTTCTGAAAAGATAAGGGATCGCGGGCATTTAGCGGTTTTGTGAGCAGTGATGCTGCGCCGCACAATCCCGATTGCAATGGGCAGCAACAAGGCGTATTTGTTGCAGCGCAGCAGCGTTACGCAGGAGGCCGTTCGCATGGCAGGCAAGGAACCCAAGGCAAAGGCGCCCGCGCCATTGGCTCGCAAGGCTCCGCCGCTTCGTGCCAAGCCGGCCGTGTCCCCGCCGCCTGTTGCCGCCGCCGCCGAAAAGAAGCCTGTCGAAGTCCCGTTCGTGGCACCCGCCGCGCCGGAGCCGATCGAACAGCTCGTGGCTCCGGTGACCGCGCAGTTGGAAACCATCGCCGACAAGCCTGCCGACACCGCTGCCGCCGCGATAGCCGCAGCCGATGTGCAGGCGCATGCCGGGGAAACCAGCCCGGACGCCGCCCAGCCGGCCGCGCCCGCGCCAGAGGAACGCACCATGATCCACACCAACGAAGCTGCCGAAGCCACCACCGACAAGGCGCAGGCCCTGTTCTCCGACTTCAACGCCCGCACCAAGGCGGCGATGGAAAAGAGCGCCAAGAGCGTCGAGGAAATGACCGACTTCGCCAAGGGCAACGTCGAAGCGCTGGTCGAGGCCAGCCGCATCGCTGCCAAGGGCTTTGAGTCGATCGGCCACGACGCCGCCGACTTTGGTCGCCGCAACTTCGAGAACGCGACCGCGACCATGAAGACCCTAGCTTCGGTCAAGTCGCCGACCGAGTTCTTCAAGCTCCAGTCCGACTTCTTCCGCGGCGCGTTCGACTCGTTCGTGGCCGAGACGTCGAAGAACACCGAGGCGATGCTGAAGCTGGCCGGCGACGCCGCGCAGCCGCTGTCGAACCGCGTCGCGCTCGCGACCGACAAGTTCAAGGTCGTCGGCGCCTGACCCCATCCACGCGTCGCATCCGACGCGGGAAGAAAAGGGGCGTTCGCGCAAGCGGGCGCCCTTTTTTCATGTCCGCGTCCCTCGCGTGACGGCGGTCCGGCTGCGCGGGGCGACTGCGGCCAAATCCACCGGTCGCCGCGCGCGCGGCCTTGCCCTTGCGACTTGCGATGCCATATTTGCCGTTCGTGATGATCGATGCCTCCACCCTGCGCCCCCGCCTTGCAGAAGGCGGCGAGAACGACGACGATTCGGGCTCCGTCTCGGGTGTCGCCACGCGCACCCGCACGCGGACCAAGAAGCCGACGCCCTATCGCGTGCTGATGCTCAACGATGACTACACGCCGATGGAGTTCGTCGTCCTCGTCCTCCAGCGCTTCTTCCGCATGAACATGGAAGAGGCGACTCGCGTCATGCTCCACGTCCATCAGAAGGGCGTCGGCGTCTGCGGCGTCTTCAGCTACGAGGTGGCGGAAACCAAGGTCGGGCAGGTGATGGACTTCGCGCGCCAAAACCAGCATCCGCTCCAGTGCACGCTCGAAAAGGCCTAATCGCCAGGCGCTGACCCGCAGGCCCTTCCGTGCTCCTGCGAAGGCAGGAGCCAAGGTTCCAGATGCCGTAAATTGTTGTTCTGCTCTGCCGCTTGCGCGCCGCCCGCAACTGAGTAAAGCCGCGCCATGGACCGTATCCTCATCCGCGGCGGCAACCGTCTGAAGGGCCGCATCGCCATCTCGGGCGCGAAGAATGCTGCCCTCACGCTGCTCCCTTGCGCGCTCCTCACCGAAGAGCCGCTGACGCTGCGCAACCTGCCGCGCCTGGCCGACGTCGACAGCTTCGGCCACCTGCTCAACCAGTTCGGCGTCTCGACCATGATCGAGGGCGCGCACCCCAGCGACTTCGGCCGCGTGATGACGATGCGCGGGCAGCGCCTGACCTCCACGGTCGCGCCCTATGACATCGTCCGCAAGATGCGCGCCTCCATCCTGGTGCTCGGACCGCTGGTCGCGCGTGCCGGCGAGGCGACCGTGTCGTTGCCCGGCGGCTGCGCGATCGGCAACCGCCCGATCGACCTTCACCTGAAGGCACTGGAGGCATTGGGCGCGGAGATCGAGCTCGCCGCCGGCTATGTAAAGGCGACGGCGCCGAACGGCCGTCTGCCGGGTGGCCGCGTGACCTTCCCGATCGTCTCCGTGGGCGCGACCGAGAACGCGCTGATGGCCGCCGTGCTCGCCTCCGGTTCCTCGGTGATCGACAATGCCGCGCGCGAGCCCGAGATTGTCGATCTCTGCCGCTGCCTCGTCGCCATGGGGGCGCGCATCGACGGCATCGGCACCGAGCGGCTGGAGATCGAAGGCGTCGATCGCCTGCACGGCGCCACCTATGCCGTCATGCCGGACCGGATCGAGGCGGGCAGCTATGCCTGCGCGGCCGCGATCACCGGCGGTGCGGTCGAACTGGCTGGCATCGCCGCCGAGGACATGCGCGCGACCATCGACGCGCTGGTCGAGGCGGGCGTCACGGTCGAGGAGCGCCGCAACGCGCTGTTCGTCGAGGCCACCGGCCCGATCGGCCCGCTCACCCTCTCGACCGCGCCGTTCCCGGGCTTTGCCACGGACATGCAGGCGCAGTTCATGGCGATGCTGACCAAGGCCAATGGTGCCAGCGTGCTCACGGAGACGATTTTCGAGAACCGCTACATGCACGTGCCGGAACTGGCGCGCATGGGCGCCGACATCCAGGTGCGCGGCCGCGTCGCCGTGGTGCGCGGTGTCGACAAGCTGGTCGGCGCGCCCGTCATGGCGACGGATCTCCGTGCGTCGATGAGCCTGATCATCGCCGGCCTCGCTGCCGAGGGCGAGACCTCGGTCAGCCGCATCTATCACCTCGACCGCGGCTATGAGCGGCTCGAGGAAAAGCTGCAGGCAGTCGGCGCCGACATCCAGCGCGTCGGCGGGGAATAAGGGGAGGGGGCGCACGGCCCCTCCTTCGCCCTGCTAGCGGGGGCGAGCAGCCGCGATCAGACCGTCCGCTCGCCCATGCCGCAATCCGCCGCTTCGGACAGCTCGATCTGCAGCGTCGCATGGCCGATGCCGAAGTCGTGGGACAGCCGGTGCTGCGTGCTCGCCAGGAACGCGTCGCCCGGGTGCCCGCCCTGCATCACCAGGTGCGCCGTCAGCGCCGTCTCTGTCGTGCTCATCGGCCAGATGTGCAGGTCGTGCAGCCGCGCGACCCCGGGCAGCCCCTCCAGCATTGCCGCCACCTTGTCGGGGTCGATCCCCGGGGGCACCGCCTGCAGCGCGAGCACGGTGGATTCCTTGAGCAGCCCCCAGGTGCTCCACAGGATCACCGCCACGACGAGCAGGCTGACCGCCGGATCGATCCACGCCGCCCCGCTCCACAGGTAGAGTGCGCCGGCGATCACCACGCCTGCCGAAACCGCGGCGTCCGCGGCCATGTGCAGGAACGCGCCGCGGATGTTCACGTCGCCCTTGCGCCCACTCGCGAACAGCATCGCCGTGCCCAGGTTCACCAGAATGCCGATGGCGGCGACGATCATCACCGGCCCCGCCTCGATCGGCTGCGGGTCGGACAGGCGTCGGAACGCCTCCAGCGCGATGGCGCCCACCGCCACCAGCAGCACCAGCGCGTTCGCCAGCGCCGCCAGGATCGAGGAGCCGCGCAGCCCATAGGTGAACCGCTTGGACGTGGGCCGCTTGGCAAGCTCCGCGCCGCCCCAGGCGATCAGTAGGCCCAGCACGTCCGACAGATTGTGCCCCGCGTCCGCCAGCAGCGCCACCGAGTTGGTGAGGAACCCCGCACCGCCCTCGATGCCCACGAACAAAAGGTTGAGCGCGGTGCCGATCGCAAAGGCGCGGCCGAAGTCAGCGGGCGCATGGCTATGCCCGTGGCCACCGTGCGCATGGCCGTGGCTATGCCCGTGATTCGCGTGGTCGTGTCCCATCCCCGCCTGGGTAGCGGTCGCAGGGGAGGTGATGCTAGCACCTGCGGGTCGTGAGGGCGTTTGTGCCCGGTGCCGACCTCCCGGACCCGTTCGTACCGAGTAGAGACCGAGTAGCTGCGTGAGCAGCGTAGCGAGGGCTCGTATCGAGGTACTGCGCCAAGCGACCCTCCCTCGATACGCCGTCTCGATACGCTCCTTGCGGAGCTACTCGACGGCTACTCGGGATGAACGGGAAGGGGGAATGCAGCGGGAGGACGGGGCCGGGCCGCGCCTCAGGCGCTGCCCTTGCGGCCCATCTGCTCCACCCGCGCCGCGACGTCCTCGCGCACGGCCGGGTTCACGAACTTGCTGATGTCCCCGCCATACAGCGCGATTTCCTTCACCAGCCGGCTGGCGATCGGCTGGAGCGAGACGTCGGCCATCAGGAACACCGTCTCGACCCGCGGATTGATCTGCTGGTTCATGCCGGCCATCTGATATTCGTATTCGAAGTCCGCGACGGCGCGCAGGCCGCGCACGATCACGGTGGCGTGCTCGCGCTCGGCGAAGTCCATCAGCAGCGAGTCGAAGCTCACCACGCGGATGTCGCCGCCGATGTCGGCGACTTCGCGCTCCACCATCGACAGGCGCTCGGCCAGCGAGAACATCGGCGACTTGGACGGGTTGGTCGTGACGCCGATCACCAGCCGGTCGACCAGCTTGGCGCCGCGGCGGATGATGTCCATGTGGCCGCGCGTGATCGGGTCGAAGGTGCCGGGATAGACCCCGATGCGCACGCTCACCGATCGCGCTCCAGCACATAGCGGGCGATGTCGCGCAAGAGGTCCGCCTCCGGCCCGAAGCCGTGGAGATGCGCCACCGCCTGGTCGATCAGCATGCGCGCCTGTTCGCGCGCGCGCTCCTGGCCCAGCAGCGAGACGAACGTCTCCTTGCCGGCGTCGCCATCCTTGCGCAGCGCCTTGCCGACCGCCGCCTCATCGCCCTCGACGTCGAGCAGGTCGTCGGCGATCTGGAAGGCGAGGCCCAGGTCGTGCGCATAGCCGCGCAGCCCCGTGCGGCCCTCTGCCGGCAACCGGCCGAGGATCGCGCCGGCTTCGACCGAACAGGCGATCAGCGCGCCGGTCTTGAGTGCCTGCAGCCGGGTCACGGTGGCAAGGTCGAAGCGGGTGCCCTCCGCCTCCAGGTCCATCGCCTGGCCGCCCGCCATACCAGCCGGCCCGGCCGAGCGCGCGAGATCGGCGATCAGCTCGACCCGTACGCGCGGATCGGCATGGGTTTCCTCGTCCGCCAGCAGCTCGAACGCGAGCGCGTGCAGCGAATCGCCGGCCAGGATCGCCGTCGCCTCGTCGAACGCCTTGTGCACCGTCGGCTTGCCGCGGCGCAGGTCGTCGTCGTCCATCGCCGGCAGATCGTCATGGATCAGGCTGTAGACGTGGATGCACTCGATCGCCGTCGCCGCCCGCGCCAGGCAGGTGCGGTCCACCGTGAACAGCTGGCCGGTGGCGAACACCAGCAGCGGCCGCAGCCGCTTGCCGCCGCCGATCGCGGCATGGCGCATCGCCTCGTACAGCGGCGCGCGCGCATCCTCGGGCACCGGCAGCAGCAGGTCGAACTGCCGGTCGATCTCCGCGCCGACCTCGCGCAGCGCGGTGTCCAGCGACGACAGGGTTTCGGCGGTCGCCACGTCAGCCTGCGGCAAAGGGCGTGGTGCCGGTCGGGCGGCCGTCGGCGCCCAGGCGGATCGCCTCGATCCGCTCCTGCGCGGCATCCAGGCGGGCGGCGCAATGCTGGCGCAGCTTGTCGCCCCGCTCATAGAGCTGGATCGCCTTGTCGAGCTCCTCGTCGCCCGTTTCCAGCCGGCCGACGATCTGCTCCAATTCCTTGAGCGCCTGCTCGAAGCTGAGCCCCGCGACGTCCTGTTCTTCTGTCATGCGCGAGCTATGCGGCAGGTCCGCTAAAGGCGCAACCGCCGGACCGATCGGCGTGCTGCCGCGTTACTGCGGCAACCCCGAAACCGTCGAGAAAGTCCCCATGTTCACCAGCATCAATCCCGCCACGGGCGAGACCGTCGCCACCTATGCCGAGCTGACGGACGCCGAAGTGGAGAAGAAGGTCGCGGCCGCCCACGCGGCGTTTGCGCGGTGGCGCACGACCGATCTCGCCACCCGGACGGCGCTGCTCTCCGCGATCGCCGACCAGTTCGAGGCGAACAAGCAGCGCCTGGGCGAGATTGCGACGCGCGAGATGGGCAAGACGCTCAAGTCCGCGATCGCCGAGGTCGAGAAATGCGTCAGCGGCTTTCGCTACTACGCCGAGCACGGGCCGAAGCTGCTGGAGCCGGTCGAGGTGCCGCTGGCCAAGGGAACCGGCAGCGCGCGCTGGCTGCCGATCGGCGTGGTGCTCGCGATCATGCCGTGGAACTTCCCCTATTGGCAGGTGGTGCGCTTCCTCGCCCCCTGCATCCTGGCAGGCAACGTCGGCCTCCTGAAGCATGCCTCGCTCACCCAGGGCTGTGCGCAGGCGATCGAGGAGATGGTGACGGCGGCCGGCGCGCCGGAGGGGCTGTTCGCAAACCTCGGAATCCCGTCGCGCCGGGTCGCGCCGCTGATCGAGGACGACCGCATCGTCGCCGTGACCCTCACCGGCAGCGAGGGCGCAGGCATCAAGGTCGCCGAGGCCGCAGGCCGCGCGCTCAAGAAGGTGGTGCTCGAACTCGGCGGTTCGGACCCGTTCATCGTCATGCCCTCCGCCGATCTCGACGCGGCGGCAAAGGCGGCGGTGACCGGCCGCATCCAGAATGCCGGACAGTCGTGCGTCTGCGCCAAGCGGATGATCGTCCACGCCGACATCTACGACTCCTTCCTCGACAAGTTCGCGCAGGGCATGCGCGACGCCAAGGTCGACGATCCCATGGCCGAGGACACGACCATGGGCCCGCTCTCCAGCGTGGAGCAGCGCGACACCGTCCTCGAACAGGTCGCGACCGCGCAGGAGAAGGGCGCGCGGCTGCTGATGGGCGCCGAAAAGATCGACCGCCCTGGCGCCTGGATGACGCCTGGCGTCCTGGTCGACGTGCCGCTTGACGATCCGGTCGCGCAGGAGGAATTGTTCGGCCCCGTCGCGATGGTGTTCCGCGCCCCCGACATCGACGAGGCGATCCGCATCGCCAACGACGTCCCCTTCGGCCTCGGCTCCAGCGTCTGGACCACCGACCCTTCCGAGCAGGAGCGCTTCGTGCGCGACATCGAGGCCGGCATGACCGCGATCAACCAGATCCTCGCCTCGGTGCCGGAGGCGCCGTTCGGCGGCATCAAGCGCTCCGGCCACGGCCGCGAGCTCGGCCCCTGGGGCCTGCACGAGTTCATGAACCTGAAGGCGGTGCTGCATGCGCCCGAGACGGCGCCCAAGGACGCCGGCAGCGCCGCCAGCGAATAGCGAAATAGCGGTTTGGGCGTGCCCCGGCGGAGGCCGGACCCCAGCTGGGGTGGCCGTGCGAGGTTCGCTGCCCTGTCAGCCGGCATCACAACTGGACCCCGGCCTTCGCCGGGGACCGGAACGAACGGCCGACGGACCGTGCCCCGCGCGCGAGCACGCCCCGGCGGAACTACGGCGTCGGCGTGCCCGCCCAGCCGCCGCCCATCGACTGGTACACGGCTACCAAGGCGGTCAGCTGGTCGGCGCGCGCCTGGGCAAGCGCCAGCTGCGCATTGAACAGGCTGCGTTGCGCATCGAGCTGCTCCAGATAGGGGCTGTAGCCGGCGCGATAGCGATTGGTGGCATGCCGCAGGGTTTCTGCAAGCGCCACGCGCTGCGCCTCCAGCCGCCGCTGCTGCTCGCCCAGCCGGTCGACGGCGGCCAGCGCATCCTCCACCTCGCGGAACGCGGTCAGCACCGTCCGCTGATAGCCGAACGCCGCCTGGTCCCGCCGGGCGGCCGAAGCCTCGACGCCGCCGCGCAGCCGTCCGCCCTGGAAGATCGGCGCGAGCACGCTTGCCCCCAGCGACCAGATGCCGACCGGGCTGCCCAGCGAGCTGGAGAACAGCTCACCGGTCGATGCCGCCAGGTTGAGCGAGGGAAGGAACGCCGCGCGCGAGGCGGCGAGCGTCGCATCCGACGCCGCCAGGGTCAGCTCGGCCTGCGCGATGTCCGGCCGCCGGCGCAACAGCTCGGAAGGAAGAGTGGCCGGGATTGCCGGCGCCTGCAGCGTCGCGAGCGTGGCTCCGCGTTCGATGGCTCGGGGCGACTCGCCGATCAGCACCGCCAGGGCATCCTCCTGCCGCCGTGCGGCGAGCTCGAGCGTCGGCAGCGTCTGCGCGACGTTCTGATACTCGGCCTCGGCCTGGCGGAGCTCCAGTTCGGAGGTGTAGCCGACTTCGGCGCGGTTGCGGGCGATGCGCAGTGCCTCGCCGCGGGACGCGATCGTATCGCGCGCGATGGCGATGCGAGCATCCAGTCCGCGCAGGGTGATGTAGCCGGAAGCGGTCGCCGCAGCGACGCTCAGCCGCGCTGCATCCGCGGCGGTCGCTGCTGCCTCGGCGGACAGCCGCGCCGCCTCGACCTGGTTGCCGATCCGCCCGAACAGATCGACCTCGTAGGCGGCCTGGAACACCGGCTGGGCCGAGGTGCCGACCCCCGGCTGGCCGAGCGCGTTGACGCTGCGCGATTCGGTCAGGCTGGTGCCGGCGCTGAGGGTCGGCAGCCGGGCGGCGCGCGCGATCGTCTCCTGGGCGCGCGCCTCCCGCACCCGCGCGACCGCGATCCCGATGTCGCTGTTGCGGGCGAGCGCCGCCTCTACCAGCCGGGTCAGCACCGGATCGCCGAAGCGCTGCCACCACTGCGCATCCACCGTCGCGCCGGCCGGCAACTGCGTGCGCCATGCCGCCGGAGGCGTGACAGAGGCACCCGCGGGCGCGGGCGTCTCGGGTGGGGTGCAGCCGGCAGCCAAGGCGACCGTCGCAAGCGCGCAGAGGCTGCGCCTCATCGGGCGGTCGGGGCGGGGGTGCCCCGCGTGTCCACGCGTGCGTCGACCGACATGCCGGGCCGCAGCCGGTCGAACAGCGGGTCGTTGCGATCGATCGCGATCCGCACCGGGATACGCTGCGCCACCTTCACGAAGTTGCCGGTGGCATTGTCGGCCCGGATCACGGTGAACTCGTTGGCGGCGGCCGGCGCGATGCGCTCGACCCGCCCGTGCAGTTCGGCGTGGGCGAGCGCATCGACGCGGATGGTGGCCGGCTGGCCGGGCGCCATGCGCGCGGTCTGCGCTTCCATGAAATTGGCCATGACCCAAACGGTCGGCGGCACCAGGAACACCAGCTGCGTGCCCGCGGTGACATATTGCCCCAGCCGCACGCCCACTTCGCCCAGCCGTCCGTCCTGGGGTGCGCGGATCACGGTGTTGGCAAGGTCGATCTCGGCGAGGCGCAGCGCCGCGCGCGCACCTTCGACGGCCGCCTCCAGCCCCCCGCGGCCGACCGTCACCGATCGGACCTGTTCCTGCGCGACGCTGCGCTGCGCCTCCGCCTGGTGCACGGCCGCTTCCGCCTGGCGCAACGCCGCGAGCGTCTGGTCGCGCTCGCGCAGCGACACCGATCCCTCGTCCACCAGTTCTGCGACGCGCCGCATGTCCGCCTGCGCACGGGCAAGCTGGGCGCGTGCATTCTCGACCGCCGCGGCCTGGCCGCCCAGCGTCGCCTGGCTCGACCGCTGGCTCTGGGCGGAGTTGCTGAGCGTGGCCACCTGGGTGGCGAGCTGCGCGCGCGCCTGCTCCACCCGCTGGCGATAGATGCGGTCGTCGATCCGAGCGAGCACCTGCCCCTTCTTCACCACCTCGAAGTCGCGGACGGCCACCTCGGTGATATAGCCGTTGACCTGGGGCGCGATCACCGTCGTCTGCCCGCGGACATAGGCGTTGTCCGTTTCCTGGAACGCCGTGGTGAAGGGCGGGAGGCCCCAGGCATAGAGTGCCAGCAGCACGCCTGCGACCAGCATCGCGATGAAGCCGATGGTCGCGCGCAGGCTGCCGCGTGGCGGTGCCCAGCCGCGCGAGGGGGCCGGTGCGGGAGCGGCAGCCGCGTCGGCCTGCGGCGGGACCTCGATCGGATCCTTGAGCCGCTCGTACGGCTCCGGGGCTGGGGG